>JAFMBQ010000583.1 GCA_017858365.1 Algoriphagus sp.
GTAATTTTGCTTTGTACATTGATCAATTAGTTTTTGGGAAATTTGACGACGGCCTTCAGTACACTTGGCTACTAACCGGATTAGGATTTACAGCGACCACGCTGTCTGGAATCTTTGCGGGAGAACTAATTAAATCAAACCTTCCACGAGAAAAAGTAGCATTTTACTTATTCCTTGCTGGCATAGTGGCATTAGCACTCGGGTTGATATGGGGAATATGGCATCCAATTATTAAAAAAATATGGACAAGCTCATTTGTACTTGCGTCATCAGGAGTTTGCTATCTATTGCTGGCCATGTTTTACTGGATTATTGATGTAAAAGGAAAAACCAAATGGTCATTCCCTTTAAAAGTAATTGGCATGAATGCTATTACGGCATATGTGCTTTCTCATGTAATAAATTTTTCTAAGGTTGCAGACTTCTTAGTGTTTGGATTGGAGCAATACACCGGAGCATATTATGGAATGATCGCTACAACACTAGGCTTTGGCCTGCTCTATTTGTTATTATGGTATATGTATCAAAACAAAACATTTATTAAAGTATAAAAAACTATACTCATTTATTCTGCTTTGGAATAGAACCTTTGACTAAGCGTAATCCTGTAAAGCTCCGAGTTCAATTGCTTTAGCTTCTTGGTTTTTGTATCAACTAGTCTGCGCCGTTAATTTGGACCTAGATTCTTTTGAGAAAAACCCCACAATTGATTTGCTACAAGCAGCCTTCTAACTTAATCTATATTTTTCGCCAAATCATTTTGAAACACCGAAGAAAGAACTTCATAAAGTTCGGGATGCTTCTCTTTAAAGAGCTCCGGTCGCTCGAAAAAATACTCACTTGTCACTGCTAGAAATTCCTGAGGATTGGTAGCACCATAAACGTTGATATCGCTTTTGCCTACGATCATTTCTGCTGTGTTTTTACTAATCAAATTTAGCCAGGGTAAAACAGCTTGATGTTGCATAATTACAGATGGGATGCCATCGACACTTCCATCTTGCTTGTCAAAAAGGTGTACGAATTCATGGATTCCTACATTATGTTTGTCATTCTTGATATCAAAGCCCATTCGTAATGCAGGCTTGGAAAAAAGGACTACATGACTCATCACACCACCATCACCTACCATTCCCGAAATTGTCCGATCCTTGCTCTTAAAGTCATATTCTTCTGTAAATAAATCAGGGTAGAGAAGGACTTCATAGAGGGTTTTATACTCCCATTCAGGGAATCTAAAAATTGGAATGACTGCACTACTCGCTACCAAAAGCCGATCTTCATCATTTACGGGAGTTTTTACTCCGGTAATCCTGATTGTACCCAAGAAATGTTGAATATCTGATTCAAATAAAAGTTTTTCCTCAGGATTAAGGTTCGCATAAAACTGAACTTCCTGCTCAAGGAAAAATCGCCAATCTTCTGGAAATACTTCAGGGACTTTATATCCGCTTTTCTTGACCTTAGAGTTATAAATAAACCGCCCAATCAGAGCGATTAGGGAAATAGCAAAGAGGATGGTGAAAGTTGTCAATATTGGTGAGGGTTATTTGAATAGGTCTGCAATAAAGAAATTAACAAATGAAAAATAAGGATGTCTGTCTGCTTTATTGGCTGTAAGCAATCCTCTCCCAAATGGCTAGACGCTCTTTCTACCAGCATGAATGCGCATGGTCACCTAGTGGAGTTATGTCTAGAGAGAACACCTGCCTCAACTGAACACTTTGGTTATTTTAGATGGAATCTCGAACCTTTTAAAAGGGAGTCAAATAGCTTAGATTGCTCATCTGGCAGTCGATGTAGGGTTATCCTTGATTTAACTGCTGTTATTACAAAATTCCAATTAAATTTAAAATACGCTCGAGCAACTACCCTAAGAGTAATGCCTAAACCCTTAAAAATACCTAGAAAAGCGATGAATTCAGAAGCCTGGTATTTAGATGGAAAAACAGCGACTATCAATGAACTGAGTTTGTTCTTCAAACGAGCAGGGAAAGGTGAATCCTTGATTTGCATCCATGGCTTTCCCTCTTCCTCCTGGGACTTTGAACCCATTTGGCCTTCCTTAATAGGACGATTTGACACCATCGCAATCGACCTGATTGGACTTGGCAGATCGGCCAAACCTAATCAGCCGCTATCAATTAGTTTACAAGCTGATATGATTGAAGAATTAGCAATTAAAGAAGGAATCAAAGCCTCCCATATTTTAGCTCATGACTTAGGCGATACCGTTGCTCAAGAATTACTGGCTCGTCAATTTGAAAAAACTTCCAAGGTCAACTGGCTGTCATGCGTTTTTATGAATGGAGGGATTTTCCCAGAAACTCATCACCCGCTTTTCATTCAGAAGCTTTTGCTCTCCCCACTCGGCCCGCTTGCAGCAAAATTGATGTCTGAAAAGTCATTGAAAAAAAGCTTTACAAAAATCTTCAGTAAAGCACATCCTCCAACAGACGAGTTCATCAGAGAAACCTGGAAGCTAATCGCTGAGAATAATGGAAAAGCAATGATCCCCAAATTGATTCAATATATATCAGAGCGAAGAATTTACCGAGAGCGCTGGGTTGCGCCCCTAGTAAATGCGGTGGTACCCATCAGATTGATCAACGGAATTGAAGATCCTATTTCAGGCAAACATGCAGCAGATCGTTTTGCAGAAGTTGTCCCTAATTCTGATATTATTTTTCTAGAAAACTCGGGTCATTATCCCCATGTGGAAACACCCGAGGAAGTCCTCAAAGCATTTTTTGAATTTCATGATAATTACAGAAAAACTATGATGTTATACTAAAAAACTTTTAAGACTATTTAGCAAATTTTTATGGTAAAGGAATGCAAGACGCATTCATTTCTAGTCCTGGTAATGGCAAAATACCTTGAACTATTTTTTAAAAGATATGTCGGTTAATAAACCACTATTTGATCCTACAGTAATTAAGATCATAGAGGTGTCCTCTTAATATCATATCATATTTGAGATATACATTTTATCTGCT
>JAFMBQ010000584.1 GCA_017858365.1 Algoriphagus sp.
AGCTCAATTCAGCTAAAGAAATCCTCCCGCTGATGGGCTCCAAAGAAGGAATCATGCATCTCAGCATGACTTTTCTTAACCCAGGTGATCAAGTTCTGATTCCTGATCCAAGCTATCCGACTTATTCGGCAGTAGCCAAATTGCTTGGTGCAGAACCTGTTTTCTATCAATTAGACCTTACCAGAAAAGGGAGACCAGATTTGGAAACCTTGGAGCAAAAAGATCTGAGCAAGGTTAAAATCATGTGGATCAACTATCCACATATGCCTACAGGAGCTCCAGGAAGCATCCAGATTATGGAGGAATTGGTCGCTTTTGCAACCCGAAATGACATTGTGCTCCTTCATGACAATCCCTATTCCCATATCCTGAACCCTAACCCAATTTCCATATTAGCTATTCCTGGTGCAAAAGAAATTTCTTTGGAATTGAACTCCTTGAGTAAAACATTCAACATGCCGGGTTGGCGTGTGGGCATTCTTGCAGGTAGAGAAGATTGGGTTGCCGCCGCGCTAAAAGTGAAAAGCAATATGGATTCTGGGATGTTTTTAGGAATCCAGAAAGGTGCCATTGCAGCTTTAAATTTAGGGAAAAGCTGGTTTTCGGACTTGGATGAGAGTTATCAAAACAGAAGAAAACTAGTCTGGAAGCTTGCCGAAAAGCTCAATCTAACCTATTCTAAAGATACTGCTGGACTCTTCGTTTGGTGTAAAGTACCAAATGGAATTTCAGCAGAAGCATTAGTAGACGAGCTTTTGTACGAAAAAAATATCTTTATCACGCCCGGAAAAATATTTGGGCCAGCAGGTGAGACTTATGTCAGAATATCACTTTGCATGCCTGAGTTCAAGATTCTGGAAGCAATCAATCGAATCAAACCTTAAGTGACTATGAAATCAAGCATGTCGCCAGCGACAAACACTGGAATGATTATATGCCATGCGAGATTCCATGTGACCTTTCAAAATCAAATTATAAACACATGAAAAAAATACATATTATTGGACTCGGCCTTTTGGGAGGATCATTTGGCCTAGCCGCCAGAAGGAAATTTCCTGAATTGAAAATCACCGGTTCGGACATTTCCGAGCAAAACCAAAAAGATGCCCTTACGATAGGGATCATTACCGAGGTAAAAGAGACTCCAGATCAGGATACAGACATCGTGATTCTGGCAACTCCGGCAGACACTTTAGGTGATTTACTACTTAAAACGCTGGATCAAATTGGTCAAGAGACGCTGGTGATTGATCTGGGTTCGACCAAGTCAAAGCTTTGCCTACAAGTCTCATCTCATCCAAAAAGGGCACATTTTCTTGCATGCCACCCGATTGCCGGAACAGAATATTCCGGACCTAAAGCGGCATTTGCAGACCTGCTGGATCGAAAGGTGATGATCCTCTGTGAACTAGAAAAAACTGATTTGCACCTGAAAGAAAAGGCCTTCAACCTCTTTGATGCCTTGAATCTCAAACTTCGTTTTATGGATCCGGAAGAGCATGATCGCCATTTGGCTTTTGTCTCTCATCTCTCCCATATTTCTTCCTTTATGTTAGGGAAAACTGTTTTGCAAAAAATGGCAGACGATAAAAATATCTTTGACATGGCCGGTTCCGGTTTTGCTTCTACTGTAAGATTGGCCAAGTCAAGCCCTGCCATGTGGACTCCAATTCTCACTGAAAACAAGGACAATATTTTGGCCGCATTGGATGGATTCATTGCTAACCTTTCAGAAATTCGTGCCAAAGTAGCCGAAAATGATAGCGCTGCTATTCATTCAGATCTTACCGAGATCAATAAGATTCGGGATATTTTGGATTTGGGGAAATAAACTCCCAAACATACGGACGCCTAAAATTCTAGAAATAAACGTTACCTCAAAAACCTACTTTCCAAAGGTGGGTTTTTGAGTTTTAGACTTACTTGAAATTTTGTACTTTGAGTCTAAATAAATCCAACCTATGAAACCGACCCTATTCCTTCTACTTTTCTTTATTTCCATCGGATGCTTTTCACAACAAAAAGGTTGGGAAGTCCTGAAAACCAACAACGAAGCTTCCCCTCGCCATGAAAACTCTTTTGTAGAATTAAATGGAAAATTTTATGCCTTGGGAGGGCGAATGGATCGACCAGTGGAAGAGTTTAATCCTACAACCAATACTTGGAAGCAACTCGCAGCTGTTCCGATGAATTTTCACCATTTTCAAGCTTTGGCCTTCGAAAATGAAATTTATGTGATCGGAGCATTTACAGGTGGATATCCGCATGAGAAACCTATCGCGAATTTTTTAATCTTCAACCCAAAAACAAATACTTGGAGAGAAGGTCCAAAAATCCCAGAAGATCGGCTTCGAGGCTCAGTAGGGGTTTTCTCCAGAGCTGGCAAAATCTATCTCGTCTGTGGAATCATTGATGGGCATTGGGATGGTCATGTGGCTTGGTTTGACGAATACGATCCGAAAACAGATATTTGGAAAGTTTTACCAGATGCCCCAAGACCTAGAGATCACTTCGGCGCTGCTATGGTTGGTGACCGAGCCTATGTTGCTGGGGGAAGAACTTCCCATGCAGCTATTGACAAGGTGCTGGAATTGACGATTTCAGAAGTGGATTATTATGATTTTAATACCGGTACATGGCATACTGAAAAAAACGGATTGCCCACACCTAGGGGTGGAAGTTCTTCAATTGGGCACAATGAATATTTAGTGGTAATGAATGGAGAAAGCAGTACACAGGAACTTTCTCATTCGGAGGTAGAAGTACTGAACACCCAAACTGGTGAATGGTCCAATCTTCCAGAGTTAGAACAGGGAAGACATGGTACAGGCATAATTTATTTCGAAGGTAAATTATATGTGGTTGCTGGATCGGCAGAACGTTACGGCGGACCAGAGTTGAACGATATTGAATTCTTAGAATGGAAATAAGGCTAGTATTTTGGTTTTTTTAAGACTTCTCTTTTCTTAATTCTGGCTTCTTGAAGAATT
>JAFMBQ010000585.1 GCA_017858365.1 Algoriphagus sp.
ATTTTGAGCGTTTGAAAAGCTATAAATATATGCAATTAAAAGGACACCTCTAAAAAAAAATAATGTTTTAGAAAAAAAATTTTATAAATGTGTATACTATTTTCGAAAACTCAGACCAGAGTTTAGATTAAAAAAAACAGCTGACTCTAACCTTTATGAGCTAGCAAACAGCACGAAAATTCACGACCGAATTCACGGCAAAAATTGCCTTAGAGGCTATCTAGCACCTACAGGCCCTAGCCGAGATCGGCTTGATGTCCAATTTGATCCCCATTTTGGAATCAGTATCTGACGAATAAGTTGATTTGATAAGATCTCTGTGAGATGTTTTTAAATTAGGTGCCATGCGAGTCTTTGATGAAAGTTTGCAAATACTTTTTAGCATGATAAAATATTCCACTTCGTAGGAAAAATGCCAAATCATGGTGGAAATACCTGTAAAAGCAATACTGCATATAAAGTAGATCCGAATGTCGCTGCCTTTTATTTTTGATTTGATAGATTCCTGCTGTGTTGAATCTGTAAAATGAACTGGTAAAGCTTTGCGAAGCGATTTTGGAGCGCATCTTGAAATAATAGAAAATGACTACGTCCAGAAATGGTGATTTGTAAATAATGGGATTAGCGAATAACTCATCCAAATCATTTCGAAAGATCCAAGTGGAACCGTGACCTAAAAAATGTTCTTTTTTGAGTTCTTCTGCGGTATGGATCTGATCTTGAGCAGATATTTTTTTTTCATTATGATCGCTACTTTCTTGAAGTAATGAGCTGTAAGTAAGGCCTACTTCTGGATGTTTTTCCATGAAATCTACCTGCAACTGAAGCTTTTGATCATTGATCCAATAATCATCTCCATCGCATAGCGTAATATATTTCCCCTTTGCGGCCTTTAGATTTGCTAGGAAATTGGATCGTCCGGTTTTCTGTCCTCGGATGAAAATCTTGTCCTTTTTATCTCGAAGAAAAAGCCTGATGATGTCTGGATGTTTTTTGGCATATTCTTGACAGATCTTTCTAGTCCTATCTGTACTGTCGTCTTCGCCCAAGACTATTTCAAATAAAAAATTGCATTTCTGGGCTAATAAACTATCCAAACATTGTGAAATGAATTCTTCCTGCTGATAGGTTTGGACACAAATTGAAACAAGTGGATCACTGGAATCTTCTAAATTTAAATTTGATCCGATTTCAGTCATCGGTCTCGGATCACTTTACAAGGGTTACCGAATGCAACACAATTGGCAGGAATATCTTTGGTAACCACACTGCCCATTCCGATCAATGTATTTTCTCCAATAGTGATATTGTCTTTTAAAACAGCTCCTGAACCGATGGTACACCCTGAGCCGATCTTCACTACACCCGAAATAGTCACCCCCGGATTAATATCAGTGAATGCTCCAATATGATTGTGGTGGCCTATTTTAGAACCTCTTTTGATCGAAACTCCAAACTCGATTTCCGTCTGGGAACTGATGATTACACCTGGTTCTATCAATACACCATGACCAATAAGGCAAGATGGAGCGACGTAAGCAGACGGATGAATGATCGAATAATACCGGGATTCATCGATTCCGAAAAGATCAGAAAAATCTTTAAAAATCGCTTTTTTGTTGACTGGCCCTGTGACTCCAAAAATAAGATCATCCCCATCAGGTGGACAGGTGCCCGCTTCGTGAATATGGTATGAAAAGGTTTTGATCGGAAATTATGGAATAACTCCAAAATCCTTATTTGGGTAAAATTGAATCTCTGAAATGGGTTGAATTTCAGAAATCAAATCAATGATTATTGCACTTGCATTTACAGATACACCCAATAAACTTATACTTCTCATTTTTTCCGATTATAAAAATGCATCTGATTCATCAATAGAGTGGTAATTTAAAAAGTACTTTTTGCTTGATGAAAATCTAAACTAATCAAAGTTGAAAATGAACACAGGAAATTTCTCCATTGCATAACTTATTCTATTTCTATAGACTCTCCAATTTGAAGAATTTGATACGGGATTCCTTCTTTTTCTGCGGCCTTTGCAAAGTTTTCTGGGTCCTCGGTATTGAATTCAAACATATGGTAATGATGCGGGATGACAATTCCTGTTCCCACCGCTTTGGCAAAGGAAGCTGCTTCGGAAGCACTCATATTTCCTGCTACTTTCCGTTCTGGCTTGTTTCCGTTGATTGGCAAAAGTAAAACATCGGGCTGGAAATGGGCTATTTTTTTCTCCAAACCTTCATACCAAAGCGTATCTCCAGAATGATATATCGTATAAGGCCCGATTTGAATGATATAGCCTAGAAACTTGTGATGCCCATTCTCATTGGTTTCCAATTCATTATGAGCAGAGGGAATCGCATTGATAGCAACTGCTTGGTTCAAAAAATAGCTCTGTCTATCGGTCAGTCCAATCGGAAAATTTCGCTCACAGCCCAAACGCTCCGCTACAAAATCCCGGTTGGCCTCTGGAATCACAAATCGAATCCCCGGATTGACTTTCAGAATCGGTTTGAGCGTCTCTGCATCCAAATGATCGGTATGGTTGTGAGAAGATGTGACCAAGTCTAGAAAATTTAATTTTTCGGGTGAAACTGCGAGTTCACTCATTCTCACATGTGGTTTTTCGGTAGCAGCATACTTTTTGGTCAGGCTGTCAGATAGATATGGGTCTACTAAGACATGCAGTCCATGCCACTGAATCAAAAAACCACTTTGCCCAAGCCACCATATCCGAAGTCCCTCAACTTCTTCCTCGGTCGTTTTGATGTGCGCAATTAATTCGTCTTCCTTTTGAAATGCTTTGATCATATTAATAACCTGAAGTGTCTTCTGTCGCTTCTTTTTTCTTATCTGTAATTCCAAGTCTGGCTTTCGCTTCTTCCATGATCGCGACAGTAGCGGAAGCACCTAAGCGAGTACATCCCAGATCTCTCGCCCAAAGTAAGCCGTCCAAAGTTCGTACACCGCCGGCGGCTTTGATCT
>JAFMBQ010000586.1 GCA_017858365.1 Algoriphagus sp.
ACCCATTGCTTCCATGGCTAACCTTGGAGGTATTTCCACTGCGCCTGCTGTGACTGCAGCCTACCGCAAAGACCTCATGCCACATGCCGTTTTATTGGCAATACTGAGCATGGTTACTGGTACAGGTTGGGGCATGTTGACGATTTATCTTTTCCAGAATATTAACTAGAGACCAGATTTTAAGAAAATGGAAAAAATCAAAAAACCTTACTTTGACCTAGCAATCTTGATTATTCGGATCTATTTAGGAGTCAGCATGGTCAAAATGAGCAGTAATTATTTATTGGACAAGTCTCAGTTGGCTGGATTGGCTTCTTTTTTAGAAAGTTTGAATTGGCCTTTCCCAATCGATTTTGCATACAGTTCTCAAATCATCGAACTGATTTCAGGGGTTTTGATTCTACTTGGTTTTCGCATTGGGGGAATATTATTATTCCTGGTTTTGTCTTCAGCAGTGGCATTTGCTCATGGATTTCGGATCTTTGATGATGCTATGTTGCCTATGAATTTTGCAATTATGGCTTTAATGATTTCGATTCTCGGCTGCGGACGCTACAGCTTGGAATTTTTGTTTTATTCCAGAAAAAATAAATCCTAATGCAAATTCCCAGTCTTGCTCAATTAAAGAAAGAACTTTCATACTTACCTGAAAAAGAACTAATTGAGGTGATATTAGAGCTATCAAAGTTTAGCCGAGATAATAAGTCATTTCTATTTTTTAAACTGAATGAAAAAGACAACCCTGGTTTATTTGTGGAAATGGCTCAGGAAGACCTGTTAGTGGAATTTCAAAATGCCCGATCAGATCATTACTACTATGCTAAAAAATCATCTCAGAAGATTCGGAGGAAGATGAATAAGTTGCTGAAATTGACTAAGAGTAAAACTAATCAGATCGAAGTGATTCTGTTTTTCTGCGAGCAGTTAAAAGAAAATGGCTTTTTGGAACACCAACATGCTGTACTTGATAATCTTTATCAGATGCAGCTTAAAAAAGCGGTGAAGCTCATTGAAGGACTTCATGAGGATTTACAATTTGACTATGAAGGAAGAGTAGAGGAATTGCATTCCCTATAAAATAAATAGACTTCCTATTCCAAATTCCCCTTATCTTATTGTTTCAAAAATATATACATCATGTTATTCAGTGTTCGTAAGCTCGTCTGCTCCTTAATTTTCCTTCTCGCTATTTCAGAAAGTTTTTCGCAGGAGCTACTTTTTACTGAAAAGCCCGGAATGGTTTCATACACTTACCGAAAGAGTTTTTCAAAAGATGTAGCCGCCACCTTGGATACGCTACAAGCTATGGGCATCACAGACATGGAATTCTCAAATTTGTTTGGAAAAACAGCTACCGAGCTTCGATCACTTTTAGATGAGCGGGGGATGCATTGTTCCTCATTTGGAGTGGGTTATACTGATCTAATGGAAAAGACTGACGAGGTAGCGCAGAATGCCATAATCTTGGGAGCATCCTTTGTTCGGGTAGCTTGGGCGCCTCATGAAGCTCCATTCACTGAAGCGGATGCAAGAAAAACCATATCGGACTTTAATTCCGTTGGAAAAATCCTTAAAGAAGATCATGGACTGACATTCTGCTATCACAACCATGGTTATGAATTTCAACCTTTCGGGGAAGGGACACTTTTTGACTTGATCGTGCAAGAAACAAATCCTAAATATGTCAGCTTCGAGATGGATATCCTTTGGACATTCTTTCCTGGAGCTGATCCAGCTGCTTTATTGGAAAAATACGGGGATCGTTTTAAACTCATGCATGTAAAAGACCTCAGAAAAGGAATAAAAGGCAATCTTTCTGGGACTACTCCAACTGAAAATGATGTCACCTTAGGTACTGGACAGCTCAATCTTCCAGAAATACTCCGAGCTGCAAAAAAAGCAGGAGTTGTGCATTTTTATCTAGAAGATGAAAGTCCTATTTATTACCTGCAGGTACCTAAAAGTATCAAGTTTCTTGAAACCTTGGAAAAAGATTGAAATCTGCCTAAACAATAAATTCCTGACCTGTCAGTCGCTCTGACTCTTGCCATAATTTTTGAGCTAAAGAAACATTATGTGATCGTCCTGTAGATTTTACTTTGGTGGGACTCCCTTTTGCTTCCATAAATCCATCTGGACCATAATATTCTCCACCTTTAACGCTTGGATCTAATGCTGCCATCAACGTAGGCAATGCGCCGTCTTTGGCATTTTGACCTATTATTTTTGAAAGAGGCCCAAATAGAACTTTTGAAATCCATGGCGAATTCTGAGCAAGGTTGGTATTAGAAAGACCTGGATGGGCAGCAACTGACTTTGCATTTATCCCCGCACTGTTTATTCGGCGCTGCAATTCATAAGAAAACATCAGACAGGCAAGTTTACTTTGGGAATATGCTCCCCAATCCGAATATGACTTTTCCGCATTTATATTCTCAAAGTCGATCTTTCCATTTTTGTGTGCAATACTACTCAGGCTTACAATTCTTGAATTAGTGGTCTTTTTGAGAATTGGGAAAAGTAGATTAGTAAGTAGAAAGTGCGAAAAATAATTTACAGCCATTTGGCTTTCAAAACCGTCCTCTGTTTTTGAGAAAGGCGTAGCCATAATCCCAGCATTTAGAACCAAAAGATCAAGTTGAGCGTATTTTGCTTTGAATTCTTCAGCAAATCTGCGAACTGAACCCAGGTTTTTCAAATCTATCAACAGGATATCCAACTCAGCCATAGGCACTTTTGCGAGGATCCCTCGTTTGGCCTCTTCGGCCTTTTCGTTATTTCTGCAAGCGAGAATCACTTTTGCGCCAAGCTTTGCAAAGCCTAAAGCCGTTTCAAATCCCAGCCCATTATTGGCCCCTGTTACAAGTGCTATTTTCCCTTGCTGAGACGGGGCTTTTGAAAGAGAAAATTTAGACATATGGGTTTTAGAAAAATTGAATTTAGAGGAGGTAAATGTTTTTTTTTGTATAACCTGCTTTTATCCAATC
>JAFMBQ010000063.1 GCA_017858365.1 Algoriphagus sp.
CAGGTTTATCACCGAACATAAATCAGATCGGTATTGCTACTTGCTTTATTATAATTCATTCCAGGATTTTTTTAAAAAACACGTAAATAAATACCATGACTACCGGAATAAGCAAGTTAATTTTGTTGGATCCATCGCTTATTACAATAGTGATATCCTGAGAAAAGCTGCTTATGATAACGAAATAAATGTGAACCTTGTAATTGAAAGTCCTATCGCAGGACTGACTTTATATCATCAAGAAAAGCTATGAGAGTAACCGAAAGCACCTCTTTATATGACAATCTCGAACAGATGACCGTCATAGAGTTATTACAAAATATTAATGCGGAGGATCAGAAAGTCCCTTTGGCTGTTCAACTAGTTATCCCAGTTATTTCTGATTTAGTAGCTGCGATAGTTCCACGAATGGAGCGAGGAGGAAGATTGATCTACATTGGAGCAGGCACTAGTGGTAGACTAGGCATTCTAGATGCTTCCGAATGTCCGCCTACCTATGGAGTGCCTTTTGATTGGGTGATTGGTTTGATAGCGGGCGGAGATCATGCCATCCGCAAAGCGGTAGAAAATGCAGAGGATGATGCTGATCAAGCTTGGAAAGATATCCAAGAATATGGTTTCAATGAAGATGACACCGTGATTGGGATTGCTGCCTCAGGCACAACTCCCTACGTTATTGGAGGTATAAGAACGGCAAGATCGAAGGGCTTGTTGACAGGAAGCATCACTTGCAATCCAAACTCCCCCCTTTCGGATGAAGTTGACTTTGCAATTGAGGTAGTTGTAGGTCCGGAATTTGTAACAGGGAGTACTCGAATGAAGTCTGGTACCGCTCAGAAACTAGTCTTAAATATGATTTCTACAGCGGTCATGATCAAACTTGGCCGGGTGAAAGGGAATAAAATGGTGGATATGCAATTGTCCAATGCTAAACTGGTTCAGCGTGGCATTAATATGATAATGGAAGCTACTGGGTTGGATGAGGGGAGAGCCAAAGAATTACTTTTGAGTGAAGGTTCCGTTCGAAAAGCCACAGCTTATTACTATTCAAATCTTTAGTTAGGTTTATTTTTGAAGTTGCTGGTTTTTTTCAAGGTATAGCACGTATCTTTGCAGCCCGATTAAGCTTTTGAAAGTCAATTGCTTATTTAATAAAAACAAATACAGCAGTGATGCTGCATACTTATGAAAAATAATAATCCGAAAAAGCCTTTTTTCAATAAAGGAAAAAAAGAAACTGCAGACTCAAAAGGATTCAAAGGTGGCTTTAAGAAAAAATCAACCAATTCAGAATTCGACCTCTCTGAGGGAGAAAAAAAGGGATTTGGAAAGAAGTCAACATTTGCAGGGAAAAAGGATAGTCCAGCAAAAAGTTTTGATCAAAAAGAAAATAGATTCGATAATTCTACTTCAAGCGGATCCTCTCAAAAGAAATTTTTTAAAAAATCCAGTGATACTGATTCAAGAAATCAGAAACCAGCTGCTTTTGGAGCAAACCGTTTTTCATCTGGAAATGAAAAAAGATCCGAAAAACCTTTTAATAAGGATTTTAAATCTGGAAAACCTACCGGCTCATCGAAGGATGAAGGTAAAGTCTATAAAGGAAGAGGAAAAGATCAGCAGCCTATCTATGAGCCTGGAACGCCGGTTTATAAGAAGGAGAGTAAGGGGCCGAAAGGTTTTGGGAAAAATAGATTTGTCGATCAAGACACGAATTTAGATCGTCCCGATTATAAGTTTGATAGCCTTCCTTCCAAGAAGAAAAAGCTTGAACAAAGTGAAGAAGGATTGATTAGACTCAATAAGTTTATCTCGAATTCTGGAATTTGTGGTCGTCGTGAGGCTGATCAACTGATCGCTCAGGGCTTGATTACCGTGAATGGAGAGATTTGCACTGAGATGGGTAGAAAGGTAAAGCGAACAGACCGAGTGGTCTATCAAGGGAGAAAAATCAATCCTGAGAAGCCGGTTTATGTTTTGCTAAATAAACCGAAAGACTTTATCACTACAACGGAAGATCCAATGGATCGGAAAACTGTGATGAATTTGGTTGGAAATGCCTGTGAAGAGCGTATTTTCCCAGTTGGTCGACTCGATCGCAATACCACAGGATTACTCTTGTTTACCAATGATGGTGAATTAGCTGCTAAGCTTTCTCATCCCTCAAATGAAATCAAGAAAATCTACCAAGTCTCCCTTGACAAACCTTTAACCAAAAATGATGAAGAGGCGATTATTAATGGTTTGACGCTCGAGGACGGAGCAGTTGCTGTAGATGACTTGCAGGTGTTGTCCTTGGATCGGAAAATCATGGGATTGGAGATTCATGTTGGAAGAAATAGAATCGTAAGAAGAATTTTTGCACATCTAGGCTATGATGTGACGGCTCTTGATCGGGTTATCTATGCTGGTTTAGATAAAAAGGATCTCAAACGAGGGCATTATAGATTCCTATCGGAGCAAGAAGTAATTAGACTGAAATTCTTTATCTGATCAAAAAGCTCCGAAAGGAGCTTTTTTTATACGAATCCTTTCAAGGCTTTTTCCAGATCACGTTTGGTAATGACTCCCCCTTTTCGCCAGAGGATTTTTCCTTTTTTAAAGAGGATATAGTGTGGAATAGATCGGACACCAAATTGTTGAGAAAGCTGTGGCTGCTTATCTACATTAATTTTTAGCAGTTTTATTTTTCTTCCAAGGTCGGAAAGAACTTCCTCAAGGACAGGATTCATGGTTTGGCATGGGCTACACCACTCGGTATAGAAATCCACTAAGATTGGCTCCTGACTTTTTGAGATAATCTCTTTGGTGTTTTTTTTGGGCATAACTTAAAAAAAAAGCCTTCTGATGATTTTCAGAAGGCCTTAATTTACAATTTGGTTTAATTACTTTCCAGCTGGAGGAGTAGGGAGCTTTAGTTCAAGCTTTGCAAGGACCAATTCAGTGAACTTATCCTGCTCTTTAGTATAAAGAAGGATCGGAGATTGTCCTGCAGTCTCTGCGAAGATATGTGTGTAGTTGTTTTCTGCAGCTACAGCATTAATTGCATTCACTACTTTAGCCTGTACAGGCTCAAGCAACTCTCCTAGCTTTCGCTGATAAGACACTTGTGCGTCTTGCTCATACTTTTGAAGGTCGTTCTGGATTTTAGTCAATTCAGACTCTTTAGCAGTTCTAGCCTCTTCAGTCATGGTCTGTGCAGCCTGCTGGTAAGTCTGAACCTGGCGCTGGAAATCAGCAGCCTTAGTCTGGATGTTTGTTTGCAATTGGGTCTGATAGTCTTGAATATCAGCTCCAATCTGCTCCATTTCTGGCATCAAATCCATTATGAATTCAACATTGGTGTACCCGATTTTAATCTCTTGCGCCTGAGCGACAAATCCTGCGCAAAGCAATACTACTGCGGAAAGGATAACTTTTACTTTCATCATTTTTTGGTTCTTTTATTTGTTGTCTTCTATTCCTAATTCTTCCAAAACAAATTCAGAATAATCATGTCTGGGATCAGTCCAGATAATTGCAGAAGGATCTGCAGCCTTATCAAATAACATCCCCAGATTGTTTCTTCTGGTCACTCGCTCGATCGCATCATAGATTTTCGATTGAAGTGGCTGAAGCAATTCTGCTTGCTTTTGGAAATATTGTCCATTAATCCCAAAAATCCGACTGTTGAATTCCTGAGATTCTTTTTGTTTCAATTTGATTAGTTCCAGCCTTTGCTGATACATTTCTTCTGTCAATAAAACTTCTTCTGCTTTTAAGAGCGTCGAAAGATCTTTAATCTCTTTATCCAAACCCTGTGCCTGTTTTTTCCACTCGGCACTGATATTTTCAAGCTCTTGCTGGACTACTTTGTAATCCGGATGCTTATTTAGGATGTATTCAGAATCAATGTAACCGATCTTTTGAGCGGCTAAATTGCTTGCTGAAAGCATTATGAGCAGCAAAAATACTATTTTCAGTGATTTATCCATGCTTACGTTTTGATTTCTAATTAGGATTTAACTCCAAACGATTCAACATTCAAATTTTGCATAAATTAACCAAAACTCGCCAGAATAAGACTTATCTGAATTGCTGACCAATAGTAAAGTGGAACTGAGGACCACTTCTTTTTGTCTGACCTGGTATCGGATCAAATCCATAACCCCAATCAATTCCCAAGAGTCCAAAGGCTGGCATAAATATCCGTGCACCCATTCCTGCAGATTTTTTCAAGTCATAGGGGTTGAAGTCTTTGTAAGACCCCCAGTTATTTCCTGCCTCTGCAAAAGCTAGTACAAAGATGGTAGCTGATGGATTTGGAGATACTAGATATCTAACTTCCATCACATATTTGTTATAGACTACCCCGCCATAAGGATCAGGATTAGCTGTACCTCTAGTATCTCTACCAGGAGTGATTGATTGATTCTCATAGCCTCTCAAACCGATGATTTCCTGACCCAAAGCAAAATTGTTGAAGGTCATTCCATCTCCACCCATTACAAATCGCTCCAATGGAATGATTCCAATTTTAGTACCATAAGAACCTAAGAAGCCCATATGGGCTCTAGCACTAGCGACTAATTTCGTAGAACCGAATAATGGGGTGTAAATGGAGGCATCAAACATCCACTTATGATACTCTAACCATTTGTACTTCTCCTCGTCAGGAGACTCACGATCGATATTATTATTCAATGCAGAATAAGGTGGGGTCGCCGAGATCGCCAACATTATGTTAGATCCGAATCTTGGATAGATTGGATTATCAATGTTATTACGAGCAATTGTCGTATTTAAGGTAACACTATTTGATGTACCAGTTGGGTAGCTCAAACCGAATGAAGTACCGAATTGGTCAAACTCATAAATCTGGAATCGCAAAGAATTACTGATACTGAAATAATCATCAGGCCAAGTCACTCGCTTGGCAAGTCCAAGAGTTACCCCAGTGATTTTGAAGTAGCCAAGCTCATTTCCAAAATTCGCTTGGTTAAAAAAGTCCACTTGTCGCTGTACCGAATGGTTAAATGAAAACGATAATGCGTTAGGTTTTTTTCCTCCAAACCAAGGTTCTGTTAAGGACAAAGAATAGTTTTGAAAGGTTCGTCCATTTGCTTGTACTCGAAGGGATAGCTTCTGACCATCACCTACAGGGAGAGGATCCCATTTATCAAAATCTCCAATATTTTTTATGGAAAAATTATTGAAAGAAAGTCCTACAGTTCCTACGAAACCGTAAAATCCTCCCCATCCACCAGATAGCTCAATCTGATCATTTGGTCGCTCCTCTAGTTCGAACGTAATGTCAACTGTAGCGGCTTCGAAGTTTGGTCTGAGATCTGGGTTTATTTTCTCAGGGTCAAAGTAACCAAGAGTCGAAAGCTCACGAATAGTCCGTACCAGCAATGCCCGGTTAAATTTCTGACCTGGTAGAATTCGAATTTCCCGCATCACAACGTGATCAGAAGTTCGTTCGTTTCCTTTAATATTTACACTATTTACCGTTACCTGTGGGCCTTCAAAAATCCGCATCTCCAAATCAATCGAGTCTCCTGCCACATTGATTTCTACTGGGTCAATACTAAAGAACAAATAGCCGTTGTCTTGGTAGAGGGAGCTGACGTCATCTCCTTTTGCAGGATCGTAATTTAGACGTTTATCCAGTTTTTCTTTATCATATACATCACCCCTTTGAATTCCTAGTTTTGCTAGCAATACCGCATCCGGATGTATATAATTCCCATTAAAGGAGATATTTCGGTAGTAGTACTTTCTTCCTTCTTCCAGCGCAATATCAATGTTAATTTTGTCCTCCCCGTAGTCATAAATAGAATCTGCCACTATTTTGGCATCACGGAAACCTTTGCTTTGGTAGAAGTTGATCACACTCTCCTTGTCATTCCTGTACTCTTTTGGGACGTATTTCGACCCACTGAAAAAATTAAGCTTGAAATTCTTATTGAGGAAATTTTTCGTATCCTCTGACGAAGCACTGTCAGTATAAAATAGGGTGTTCTTTACATCCTTTGGTGTGGCAGTCTCTAGTCTGGTATATGCATCTTTAAATATGCTAACGCGGGCATGCTCTTTGGTTTTCTTTAGTTTGCCCTTAAGCTTAGCGTCAGTTACCTCTTCATTTCCGTAGAAATCGATCTCATTGATCCGCACTTTTGTGTTTTGAATTACATCAAAGCGAAGCTTTACTGAGTTTGGAAGTGTGGTATCTCGCTCTTGAACGATTTTTACCTCAGCATTGAGATATCCTTTATCCAAATAGTATTTTTCAATATTTCGTTTGGCGTTATTCAATACATCATCCCGTACTACTCGACCTCTTATATTGACTTTATCTTTCAATTCACCTTCTTGGGTTTTACTCATCCCTGAAAACTCAACTCGAGAGAATCTAGGACGCTCAGTAAGATCTAAAAGCAAATAGATGTCTTCACCTTCAATTTTGGTAACTAAGATTTTTACATCACCAATGATTCCTTGTCCCCAAAGCTTTTTAAGTGCAGAGGAAATAGCATCTCCTGGCACTTCAATCTGATCATCGACTTTTAATCCAGAAAGCGAAATAATTGCAATTTCGTCAAGCGTGGACAAGCCTACAGCTTTGATCTCAGCGATCCGGTAAGTTTCGGGCTTGGCATAATTAAGCTCCAGAATATTTATTGGCTTGCTCGAGGCATAGCGACTCTGGCCCAAACGAATCTGTGCCATTGAGCTGCTCGCCCAAACTAGACAAAATAAAATAAGTAGAATTCTTTTCATCAAAACTTAAGATTTAACTTGCTCACCTGTCATTCCGAATCTCCGCTCCCTTGATTGGTAGTCGGTGATGGCTTCATGGAGGTGCTCTTTTCTAAAATCTGGCCACAATACAGGAGTAAAATACATCTCTGTATAAGCCAGCTGCCAAAGGAGAAAATTACTCAATCTAAACTCGCCACTAGTTCTGATCATGAGTTCAGGATCAGGAATTCCAGCAGTGTCCAGATGATCGGCTACCACCTGTTGGGTGATATCCTCTGGGTTTAATTTTCCTTCTGAGACTTTTTGAGCAATGCGTTTAGTCGCTTGGGTAAGTTCCCATTGTCCACTGTAGCTAAGTGCCAATACGACTTTCAATCCATTGTTAGCAGCCGTCGTTTCTTGGGCTTCCATTAATTTGGAATAGGCCGAAGTGGGTAGACTATTGATATCACCAATGGATTTAAGGCGGATATTATTTTTCATCATCATTGGAACCTCATCAGTAATAGTTTTAACCAACAATTCCATG
The DNA here is from genome assembly GCA_017858365.1 of Algoriphagus sp. Classification (GTDB taxonomy): domain Bacteria; phylum Bacteroidota; class Bacteroidia; order Cytophagales; family Cyclobacteriaceae; genus Algoriphagus. Next base: position 7,274 of record JAFMBQ010000063.1, read on the forward strand.
AGACCATTGATTTCATCCTTTGGCCTAGACCAATTCTCTGTGGAGAATGAAAATAAGGTGAGGTACTCTACTCCCAGATCTTCAGCTCCCTCTATTGCATCTTTCACCGCCTGAATTGCATGTCGGTGTCCAAAAATCCTCATGGCGCCTTTTTTCTTGGCCCAGCGGCCATTGCCATCCATGATAATTGCAATATGTCGGGGTATTCTGTTTTGGTCTTGTATATCCTTCATTCCTTCGTTTCCGAATGGCTAATTTTTTTGGAGGTACAAAAATGCCTATTCTTTTTCAATTATCTAATTTAGAGTAGATAATATTAATAAGCGTAACACTTGTTTGAAGCAAATGTATAACTGATCGTTACACCTATAAAGTAATACCAATCTTTGTCGTAAGGATTACCAAAGTTGATTCCGTAAGGGACATCCGGGTTTGTAGGATCTCTTAATTTAGGAATTGAGGGCTCTGTACTATCAATCTTATCTAAATAATCTGTGAAGGTAGGTCTGAAGCCTAATTCTGCAGCCAAAGTCCAACGATCATCGAGGCGATATTTAACCCCACCTCCGAAAGGAATAACCACCGAACTCAAGTTATACTTAGAAGAGGAATTAAACGCGTAGGTATTTCCTTTCATAATAAACAAGCTATATCCAACTCCAAAGAAGGCATAGGGCGAGAATCTGAATACAGAACCATTTCTCAAAAAATCAAGAAAATTAAATTCCATCACTGCAGATCCCTCTATCACTCCTCCTCTGAATCGAGCATCTCTAATTCGTGCCAATTCATCTATTGGTTTAATGCTATCAGCTGCTTGAATAATGGCTGTGTTAATGCCTACTCTAAGCGTCCAAACATTGTCAAAATTTCTCTTGCCAAACAACGTGACTTGGGGTCCTAATTGGCCCGGATCAATTTTCCGAATGATATCACCAGAATAAGCCGCGAAGCCTATTCCTCCTCCTAGTTCATACTTTTGAGCAAAAGATAGCTGGGTCACCCCTATAAATAGAAAGCTTAAAAGCAATAAGTATTTGGAAATCTGAAAATTGACCTTTTTCAAGACGATGCAAGTTATGAAGTACCAAACGTTTAAAAAACGCACTTTGGTATTTGGGGGGTTAATAATTGTTAAGCTAAAATTGAGATAATTTCCCGGAAACTGAAATTCAATTTCTCATATCAAAGCCCCAATTTAGCTTTTCTCTAAGCGTATCAAAGAAATGGTAATTTGGAAGCTTGATCAGTTTCGCTTCGAAACTCTCTTTTTTCACCAGTAATTTGACCTCTGAGGAAATAGAGGTGGATCGAGAATCCAGTGATATTAGAAACTTTTCGGAGCGGCCTTCTATGGTAAAGCTTATTTCACTTTCATCTGAAACTATGATCGGCCTGACATTTAAGTTGTGGGGACTTACAGGAGTAATCACAAAGTTTTTTGCCTCTGGTGAGATCAAAGGGCCTCCACAGCTCAAAGAATATCCTGTTGAACCGGTTGGTGTGGCTATAATTAGTCCATCTGCCCAATAGCTATTTAGGTATTTTCCATCAATATAGGTGTGAACTATGATCATTGAAGAAGTATCTCTTTTGTGAATTGTAAATTCATTCAAGGCAAAACTATGCCTACCAAAGAGGGATTTGCTAGACTCTAGACTGATTAAAGTTCGAGATTCCAATTGAAAATTCCCCTCGGCAAGAAAATTGATGGCTTCCTCAATAGTATCAGTCGCTACAGTGGCTAAAAAACCTAATCTACCTGTATTTAAACCAAGAATTGGAATTTCCAGACTGCCCACCTGGCAAACTGTATCCAATAAAGTGCCGTCTCCGCCAATGGATATCATTAAATCCATTTGAGACATTTCTGCTTTATTTTCCAAAACCCTAAATTTTGATTTTAGCTCTGGAAAAGCTGAAAGCTGTTTTTCAAATTGTTTGGTAACAAAAGTTTCAAATTTAAATTTTGCAAGGACGGAGAAGAGAGATTTTACTTTTAAAAAATACTCGGTTTTCAAAGCCAAGCCATGTAGGGCGACTTTCATACTTCAAATATCTAAAAATCTGAGCAGGTTGCCAATTCGGTCTTCTTCAGTGCTTACCTCGGCCTCCTCTTCATATTGATCCAAAACTTTATACCCAAATCGCTCTAAAGTTGCTTTGATGTATCGTAACTCTGGCTTGTTAGTTTTTAATGTCACTTTGATTTTCGACTGATCTAGTGGGTCAGTTGAGATAAAGGAACTGAGGATTTTAGTATTCTCACTTTCGATTATTCTCGAGATTTCAGCTAGACTATATTCATTCATATTCATAGAGAGAATTATTACACTCCCTTGCGACTGGATGGATAGGCTGTCTGCAAATGCAGAAATTGAATCTTCAACGGTCACTACACCTAAGTATTTTGAATTTCTATCTAAGACAGCTACCACATTTGAATGATGCTCTGAACTTACTCGTAAAACCTCGTAGATATGTTGATCACCAAAAACCCAACAGGCAGCTTTGTCAAGTGCCAATTCCGAAATAGGTATATCAAGTGTATTCAAATCGAAAATCAAATCACCATTAACCAAACCCATAAATTTTCCAGAATCTACTACAGGAAGCACATTTGTTCGAATCCCCTCCATCCAAGAAAGTGCCTTCCCAGTTTTGTCACTTAGTTTCAATGGTGGAATAAGGTTATTGATGAATTCGTTGGCTTGCATGACAAGAAAGATAGGGAATGATTTTAAAATTCAAAACGTAAAAATGCCAAATCTTGTTCGTTTGGGACTAATTCAAGAACGAATCTAAATCCAAATCTGATTATAGATAATCCCAAGAATAATGCCACCAGCAATGATCGCAGGAGAAGAGATCTTAGTGAACTGCAAGAGCATGTAGGTTCCCAGTATGAAAAAGATGTTTATTCCATTAGCCTCTAGGGGCTCAAAAAGTAAGTAGGCAGCGGAGATCAGCATCCCGCAAGAGACTGCATTTATCCCCTCCAATGCGGCTCTGACGGGACGGTATTTTTTTAATTGATCCCAGAAGCGGATGACGAAAAAGATCAGAAAGATTCCGGGGAGAAAAATGCCTGCCGCAGCGATAAACCCTCCCATAAAAAAACCTGCTATGCCATATTCACGCATGGACAAGGCACCCACAAATGATGAAATCGAGAAGGTCGGCCCTGGAATTCCCTGTGAAATAGCATAACCAGTAAGGAATTCTTCAGAGCTTAAATAATGTTTGAAATCCACAAACTCCGTGTAGAGATAGGGCACCAAGACTTGACCACCACCAAAGATCAAGCTTCCGTTCCGGTAGAAGTTTTCGAATAGAATAATTGACTGGGATTTGGTAAGTGCGCCGAGGATCGCGGCAAGGGCTAAGGTTCCTGCCCATAAGTAAAAATTTGCCCATTGAATTTTGAGAGGGGCATCTTTTTCAAGTTTCGGTTGCTTTTTGTATTTAATCGAAGTGCTCAGTCCTCCGCCGAGCAAAAGCAAAGGGAATATATAAGGCGAGCTATAAAAGAATGAAATGAAGGTAGAGATTAGCACCAATACCATTGCCTCCGTGGTTTGGATCATTTTTCCGATGGTCTTTTGCGCTGCGAAAATTATAAACCCTATTGCCATTGGCTGTATGAATCGAGCAAAATTTAACGCCCCAGGGGTATTTTCCTCTAAAAAAATAATTAGGATTGCTGCCAAAATCATAAGGAGCGTAGCAGGTAAAATCCAAACTATCAGTGCCAGGTAGGCTAAATTGGGACCTCCTACACGATAGCCAATGGCAGAAATCAATTGAGTAGAGGAGGGGCCGGGAAGCATGTTGCAAAGTGCATTCAACTCCCAAAGCTCCTCCTCCGAAATATATGCTCGCTGTTTGACCATTCGCTCCAAAAGCATAGCAAGAAAAGCCTGAGGTCCACCAAATGCAGTCAATGAAAGTGTCAATGTATCCCTCAGAAAAAGATAATACCGCACTTTTTTGACTGACATGACTTATTTCTTTAACCCAAGTTCACGAAGTCGCTCCTCCAAAAATTCTCCTGCAGTGGTATCTTGGAATTTTTTTGGAGATTCACTGGATACGCAGCTTTCTAAGCAAGTCAGATCCATTTCGGATCGTGGATGCATGAAAAAAGGGATGGAATACCTACTGGCATTCATTTTCTCTCTTGGAGGATTGACTACCCGATGAATTGTCGATTTTAATTTTTTATTGGTCAACCGTTCTAGCATATCGCCTACATTGACGACCAACTGATCAGGCAAGGCAGTGATTGGAATCCATTGGCCATCCTTACGAAGTACTTGGAGCCCGTCAGCACTGGCTCCCATAAGAAGTGTGATCAAGTTGATATCTCCATGCTCCGCTGCTCTTACTGCATCTGCAGGGACCTCATCAGGGTTCTCAATAGGGAAATAGTGGATCTGTCTTAAAATAGAATTTCCATGAGCGACTTTGCCCTCAAAATAATTTTCTTCCAAGTCCAAGGATAGGGCAATAGCTCTTAACATGGCCTTTCCAGCATTTTCCAAAGTTCGATAGGCTTCAGTGGCATCGTGTTGAAATTCAGGAAGCTCCTCTGGCCATACATTTTCCGGATATTCTGCTTTGATGGGATCCGTATCAGGAATAGTTGCTAGCTCCTGGCCCACATGATAAAACTCCTTCAAATCTCCGGTATTACGACCCTTGGCATGCTCTTTTCCTTTGCCTGTATAGCCGCGTTGAAATCCGATCTCTGGTTTTTCGTAATGCGATTTTACCTCATCCGTAAGTGCAAAAAAATCCTTAATCGAAACGTATAATCTATCCTGAAGGTCTTTAGAAAGGCCATGATTTTTGATCGCGACAAACCCAATATTCTGATAAGCTTCTGCTAACTTGTTGACAAAAGCTTTCTTTTGGGATTCTGAACCAGTCGTAAAATCTGCTAAATCTAGACTTGGAATTTCATCAAATAAGATGTCCATGTGAGTTGTATTTAAAATTTGAAACTCAAATTTATCCTTAAATTAAATATCTTTAGTCTCAATTAACCTTTACTATGAAGAAATTCCTCTTTTTGACTTTGCTAACTTCCATTTTTTGCTCTTGTGCGAATCAAAAAGAGCGAATCAATGAAGAAGTAGTCGAGGGGCTGCTAGATTCTGCTGAGACGAATGTGAATCTTCCTAAGGTGAGTTTTTTTCAATATGCGGATTCTTCTGCATTTCCTGATGCGATCTTAGAATTATATACGCCACTTGGCAATCAGGTTTTCAAACCGGGTAAAGTGCCTTTTGAGTTCAACATTAAAAATTATCCTTTTGAGTTATCGGCCAACCAAGAATTTAAACTGTTCAACATCCTAAACGGTAGCGATCCAGTCGGATTTTATTCGCCTATTTTTCAGCGGGATTTGGCACAAGGAAGCTATCGAGTGGTTGCATACCTAGTAGATCAGGAAGGGCTAGCGTTGAAGAATTTTGGGAATTATGTGGATCGTGATTTTCAAGTAGGTGATTCAAGACCTTTTCCATATTCAGCAGAACCTTATTTGGCACTCAATTTCCCAAGATCAGATCAAGTGTATGATTCAGGAAATGAAGTTATTATAGATTTTTTGGTGATTGGTGGAGATATGAAGCTCGACGGGCTTAAAGTTCTAATTGAAGTGAATGAATTCACATATAGCACTGAAAAAATGACTCCTGTAAGACTTGTTAATCTTCCCGCAGGAGAGTATAAAGTCAACGTTAAATTGACTCGAGTAAATGGTAAGGAACTCGAAGGACCCTTTTCCAGCGTGATTAAGACCATCATTGTCCGATAACATGCTTATCTTTATACTCTCATTCTTTAGCTCAACTCATGCTATTAGTTAATCATATCAAAGAAAATTTCACCGAGTTCTTATCGGGATTACAAAAGAGAAACTTTCCAGATGCGGAGTCAATCTTAAATCAGGCAATCTCCTTCGACGATCTTCGGAAATCCACTCAAGCTCAACGGGATCAAATTCAAGCGGAATCCAATACTATTTCTAAGCAAATCGGTCTCTTGATGAAAGAAGGCCGTGCTGATGAAGCTGTGAAGATTCGAGAAAAAACAGCTGAGCTTAAGGTACAAATCAAAGATTTGGAAGACCAATACACCAATGTTGAAGAATCACTCACAAAGCTTCTATATACCATCCCAAATATTCCACATAGCAGCGTGCCTGCAGGAAGATCCGCGGACGATAATGAAGTGGTTTTGGAAAATGGTCAGATACCCACACTCTTTGAGGGTAAGCTGCCGCATTGGGAACTGATTAAAAAGTATGACATCATTGACTTTGATCTTGGTGTTAAGATTACCGGGGCGGGATTTCCAGTCTATAAAGGGAAAGGTGCTAGACTACAGCGGGCACTTATTAATTTTTTCCTTGATGAAGCTATTGCAGCAGGTTATATAGAAATACAGCCACCGATTTTAGTTAATGAAGAATCCGGATATGGAACAGGCCAACTTCCAGATAAGGAGGGCCAAATGTATTTTGCGAGTGCCGACAATCTTTATTTGATCCCTACTGGAGAAGTTCCAATCACCAATTTGTATCGCGATGTAATCCTTTCTGAGTCAGATCTGCCGATTAAAAATGTAGGATATACCCCTTGCTTCAGA
>JAFMBQ010000587.1 GCA_017858365.1 Algoriphagus sp.
TCTATAAATCGATGAGCTCTTTCCAATCCACCTATTAAGTCCAAAGTAACTATCCCGCCTCCTTGACTCATTTGCTTGACTGCAAGAGCATATTGCGGATGAGATTTCAGAAAAGGGTATTTTACTGCGTTAATCGATGAATTTCCTTCGAATTCGGAAGCTACTTTTAAAGCATTTGAACAGTGGCGGTCCATTCGCACAGCTAGTGTTTCCATACTCTTTGAAAGAATCCAGGCATTAAATGGTGAAATAGCTGGTCCGGTATGTCTTGTAAAGAATTGGACTTGTTTCATTAAGTCTGCTCTGCCTAGAATCAATCCCCCTAAGACTCTCCCTTGTCCATCAATATACTTCGTTGCGCTATGAGTGACGATATCTGCGCCCCATTTAGCTGGTTGTTGGAGGTAAGGAGTAGCGAAGCAATTGTCAACAACCAAAATCAATCCATGTGCTTTTGCAAATTTTCCGGCCCATTCTAAATCAATAATCTCTAAACCCGGGTTTGAGGGAGTTTCGATGAAGAGCATTTTAGTATTAGGCTGTATTAATTTCTCCCAATTCAAATAGTCTGCGATATCACCATAGGTAGAAGAGATTCCCCATTTTGGAAATACACGAGTGAGAAGTTGATGGGTAGAACCAAACAAAGAGCGGGCTGCGAGAATGTGATCACCCTGCTGTAGTAATGCTGCAATACTTGCAAACATTGCTGCCATCCCAGAAGCTGTAGCGATCCCGTCTTCTGTGCCTTCTGCAGCACAGATTTTCTCGATTAGATCGCTTGAGTTGGGATTTGCATAGCGCGAGTAGATATTCCCTTCTATTTCCTCTGCAAAAGTTGCACGAGCCTCTTCTGCTGAATCAAAAGTAAAACTTGAGGTAAGATACAAAGGGGAACTGTGCTCCTTTTGGTTTGATTTGGAAGGTGAAATCCGAATGGAATTGGTTTCGAAATGCTTGCTCATGGGGCTAGGAGAGTTAATTTTTCCTCACGGAAAGACTTATAAATTCCAGCCCAAGAAAACACAAGAAAATAAAAATGGATTTTGATGAAGCCAATCTATTATTCCCGATTCGGGTAGGATTTGGCACCTTTCGATTTGCGGGCGATGGTTGCCAGAGGGTCATAGAGCCTAATCTCTCGCCTCTTCTTTATAAATCAGTTTCCTGAAGTTGCTTACAAATGAATGGTGACTTTATCGAAATTCCAAATAAAGCTTTTCTAATCGTTAAACTGATTCATGGTCCGATCAATTCCAACAGTACAAAATGCAAGAACCATGTCGATTGCTTTATCCATCATGGTTGCTAAAACGGCAAATTCTTCATTCGTAAATCGGCCTAAAACGAAATCAATTTGGCGGCCTTTGGGGAAATCATCCCCAATTCCCATCCGTAGTCTCGGGTAATCCTGCCCTCCAAGTACCTCCTCAATATTCTTTAATCCGTTATGCCCAGCAGCGCTTCCCTTTGGTTTCATTCTTAATTTTTCAAATGGAATCGCCACATCATCTACCAAAATCAAGATATTTTCCTTAGGGATTTGAAGCATTTTCATCCAATAGTTTACCGCTTTCCCACTAAGATTCATATAAGTAGTCGGCTTGATCACATGAATAGTTCGCCCTTTATGTTTGAATTCAGATTTAAAAGCCAGTCGATCACTGGCCCAAGTGCAGGATTGCTTATCGGCTAGACGATCTACCGTAAGAAATCCAATGTTATGGCGTGTTAGCTCATACTCTGGACCAATATTGCCTAGACCAACGATTAAGTATTTCATTTCGATTCAATAAATACCAAGTGAAAATAAAAAATCCTGCCTTAATTGGGCAGGATTTTGAATGGTTTGAGAAGAAAAATCAATCCTCTTCACCAGCTTTTTTACCTCTAAGTGCTCTTGGAATTCCAACAGTTACAATAGAAACATTAGGGCTAGTCATGATATCAAATCCTTCTACTGAAAGATCTTCTACTTTGAATGATTTACCTAAATCAAGTGAAGAAATGTTCACTTCGATGAAATCAGGAAGATCTTTTGCAAGACCTTTTACTTTAAGTGCTCTGGTTTTCATCTCCAACTTACCACCTTTGGCGATACCTGGAGAGCTACCCACAACTTTAACTGGGATTTCAAATTTGATCACTTTTTCTTCAGAATAAGCTACAAAGTCAGCATGAAGAATCATCTCACTAACTGGGTGAAATTGAGCCTCTTTCAAGATTGCTTTGACGATTTTCCCTTCTAAGTTCAACTCAACCAAGTGAACTTCAGGAGTGTAAATTAAGTCTCTGAACAAGATAATCGGAGAGTAGAAATGAATCTGCTCAGGAATACCTGGACCGTAAACGACGCAAGGAACATTGCCAGCTTCTCTTAGCTCAGTCAGACTTGCACTGTCGAGATTTGCTCTTTTAAACCCTATAATCTCTAGTGTTTTCATATATATGTATTTTAAAATTGGTTTTCTTTAAATAAATAGTGAGCTAATTGAAGTGTTTCCGGTCACTGCATGAATTGCTTTTCCAAACAATTCGGCAACAGTCAATGCTCTGATTTTTGAAGAGTGATGTTTCATTGAAATGGTGTCTGTAATTACCAATTCCACCAACTTCGAATTTTCAATGTTTTCATAAGCTTTACCGGAAAGAACTCCATGAGTTGCAATAGCTCTCACAGAAGTTGCTCCTTTGTCAATAAGCATTTCTGCAGCCTTACAAAGTGTCCCGGCAGTATCTACCAAGTCATCAACAAGAATCACATCTTTTCCCTCAACATCCCCAATGACTTGCATTGAAGCAATTTCATTCGCCCGTTTTCTGTGCTTATCACAGACGACCATTTCCACTTCAAAATGCTTGGCGTAGGCCCTTGCTCTGGCTACTCCTCCTACATCTGGTGCTGCAAAAATCATATTTTCCAGTCTCAGTGAGTTCAAATAGGGCACAAAAATAGCTGATCCATTCAAATGATCCAAAG
>JAFMBQ010000588.1 GCA_017858365.1 Algoriphagus sp.
ACCGTTGTTATTCGACTTCTAGATGAGGCGGGCGATCCAAAAATGACTTGGACCCTCAAGAATGCATTTCCTAAGCAAGTAACGCCTACTGACATGAATTCACAAAGCAGTGAGGCCTCTATCGAAACGATAATCTTCGTACATGAAGGTTTGATTATAGAAGCAGCTTAATAGTTAGCATCAACCATAAGGCTGCTTCTCTTATTTTGATCCAATATTTGGATGCAAAAAACGAGAGGCAGCTATTTTTCACTAGAAGAAACTGAACTTAAGAAATGGCTGCAAATTCAACATCCGTTTACCCACCTGTGGCCTTTAATTTTTCTGTTGGATTTGGGTCAGGAAGTTCAACTCCACTGGAAGATACTTATTTCAGCGAGATCTCTGGGATATCAGGAGAATTGGAAGTGGAGGAAAAAAAAGAAGGTGGAATGAATGATTTTGTTTATTACCTTCCAAAAGGATCCAAAGGAAGTAGAATTACACTCAAGCGTGGTTTGGCTTCAATTGATTCTGTTTTGATCAAATGGTGCTTTGACTCTATACATTTCGACAAAACTCAAGTCACTCCACAACAGATGATCATATCGCTATTGGATAAAGATCCTAAGAAACCCAGAATGACATGGGCATTCTACAATGTGCTTCCTGTGAAATGGTCCATGGGAGATTTCAATGCCAAAGAATCAAATGTGGCTATTGAATCAATAGAGCTCGTCTTTTCTACTATGGAAATTTTGAAATAAAGAATATGGGAGTCCAAATTAAAGAATTAATAATAAAGGCAATTTGTGGTGAAAAAAATGAGCCGACCGGAAGCTCAGCTGCTCCTACAAAAACCCAGGAGACCTCTGGAGGTAAGCTAAGCTTGGCGCAAAGAAAGCAAATCATAGACGAGTGCACCGCCGAAGTAATGGAGCGATTAAAAAGGATGAATGAATTCTAATGGCTAACGGGGCATCAAAACTTAAGTTAACGGCATACGAGAAATTTGGGAATGGTACGGCCAGTTCGCCATTGAGCGGTGGGGTTTATACTTTACAGTTGAATCCAGAGCAAATCGATTTGGGATTTGACCTCAATAACGTGGTAGAGGGTGATGATGAGCCTGCCTCAGCAGCTGGAACTCCTGTCAGCGATAAGAGTAAAATATATAATCGGCAAAAGATCAATCTGGAGTTTATTGTGGATAATACAGGAGCTATCCCTAATTTCCCCAATGGCCTGGGCTCTATGGTAGCTGGAATATCTATTAAAGATTCAATAGATTTGCTGAGGAAAGTTACCATTAAGCCAACTCGTGCATCCCATCGACCTCCTTTTGTAGAGCTAGAGTGGGGGATGTTGCATCTTATTGGCAAGGTCAATAATTTCAGTATAAAATATACGCTATTCAACTCCGTGGGAGACCCTGTGAGGGCTTCTGTGAGTCTAAGTTTAATCGAGGAAGTTGATGAAAATGTTATCAGCCGAGAATTTCAAAGTCCTGATATTACCAGAATAATTACAGTGAAGGACGGAGATACGCTGATCGCATTATGTGAGTCATTTTACGATGATTCTAAATATTACCTAGCTGTAGCCGAATACAATAACCTGTCGACATTTCGAAATTTAAAAATTGGTTCAACAGTCGAATTTCCGCCCTTAAAAAAGTAAAATGGCATCCAAATCACCAAATGATTCTTTACAGCTGGGGATTTCTTTTGAGATAAAGATAGGGGGGACAGTATTGCCAACAGAATTGGTAGTAATGAAAATTCATGTCAAAACTGATATAAATAAAATTGCGAAAGCTACAGTGTCTATTTTAGGAGGTAACTCTTACGAAAATATTTTTCCTGAGAGTGAAGTCACTGATTTTGCCCCAGGAAAAGAAATTAGTATATCACTGGGATATGCAGAAAAAAATGTTCTCGTATTCTCAGGTATTATAGTCAAGCACCGACTGGCCATCAGTGAAGGATATCTTACCTATCCAAGCAGAAGCTTGGTAGTGCTAGAAGCTTCCGACAAGGCTATAAAAATGACAATAGAGAAGATTTCTGACCTATATGAGAAAAAAACGGACAGTGATGTGATTAATACCATTATTTCTGGAGCTGGATTGACTAAAACTGTAACTGCTACCACTTTGCAGCACGATTTTATCTCTAGGTACAATTGCACCGATTGGGAGTTTATCCTTAATCGTGCAGCTGCTAATGGTATGGTGGTCTTCAACTCTGAAAATAAAATCACAGTGGAACTACCCAAAATCTCCGGTACTGAGGATGTGACCATAATTTATGGAAAAGATGCCTATAGTTTTCATGCAGACCTAGATGCGGTCAAGCAGCTCCAACAGTTGGAATCTTTGACATACGATATTTATGAAGAGAAAGAAATTACACAGACTGGTGCAGAGCCGGCATCACTGGATCAGCCGGGCACTATAAATGGGAAAACCTTAGGTGTAGTAGCCGCCCCAGCTAAGTTAAAATGGAATGTGCATGTGCCTATTCAGACTACAGAACTAAAAGCCTTAGCTGATGCCGCCATGGTTCTGTCGAGGCTGAAAAGGGTTAGTGGAGAAGTGAGTTTCAGAGGTATGACAGAGCTAACACTAGGCAGTCTGATTAGCCTCGAGGGCTTTGGGAAACTCTTCAATGGATTAGTCTATGTCACAGGAGTGGAGCACCGTGTAGGAAATGGTGAATTTCTCACTAAAGTAACTTTTGGGTTGAAGGATGAATGGTTGAAAGCTTCCAATGGTTCAGATTTTCAACTCATACCCCCTATATCAGGGCTTCATGTGGGAATAGTGAAAAAAATCGATGCAGATCCCGATAAAAAAAATCGTATTCAAGTAATGATACCTTCTTTGAAGAATTCGGGCAGCGGGCTTTGGGCGATGCTTGGGCACTTCTATGCCAATAAAAGTGCTGGAAGTTTTTTTATCCCAGAGTTAAACTCAGAAGTTATTATTGGCTTTAT
>JAFMBQ010000589.1 GCA_017858365.1 Algoriphagus sp.
TTTGAGCGTTTGAAAAGCTATAAATATATGCAATTAAAAGGACACCTCTATAGAATTAAATCATCACTAAATTCAATATTTCAAGTTAAACATCCCTTTAAACTTTCAACTGCCATCTTTCAACTTCCAAAAGCTTCGCTCGGTCAGTCCCTGATTGGAAATTAGCTAATGAGTCAAAAAATTACTCAGTAATAAGCAAAATTACTCGAGGGTAGGGAAAAAGCAAGAAAACTTTCATGTTTTTAGAACTTGATTCCGGTTCTTACAAACCTAAATGGTTGTAGATTTGATTGATATCTTGATATTGAAAATCAGTACTCGACTCAAGGATAGTAAAAGGCAAATGATTCTAAAAATACCGATCCCTACCTACTTTATTTTTTTTTTGATTGTGGGATTGGCTTCAGTCTATCTTTATTTTGGTTTATCCCTGAGTACAGCTTTCTCACCTTATTATGGGGACGAGTTTTTCTATGTCCAAAATGCCAAAGCATTTTTTGAAGAAGGTCAATTAGCAGCCTCTTTTACTTATTCAGGATTTGGCTCTGCGGTTGGTGGCTTCGATGCGCATGGGCCAGCTTATCCCCTACTATATGGCGGAGTTCATTACCTGGCTCCGAATGATAAATTTCTGATTCCAATTCTTCACCTTGTTCTTTTTTTAGTTTCAGTTTTGGGGATTATTTTAAGAAACACTGATAGCCAATTCAAATTGCTTCAAACAGCCTTTCTTCTATGCAGTCCATTTTTGCTTTTTTATAGCTTCTCTTGGATGCCAGAATTAATTCATTTCTCAGGTGCCGTGGGATTATATCTACTGGTTGTGGCATATCAAGAAAATAAAAAAAAATCTGCATTTCTTAAAATCATTTGTTTGATTCTAATTCTGGGGGCTTTTCGAAGTACTTGGTTTTTAGCATTAGTTGTTTTATCTATCCTTAAACCTGATTTAAAGCTTTTTCCAAAAATCCTATTGGGTCTATTAGCCTTAGGATTACCATTTTTGTTCCAAAAATATTTAACAGAACAAGTCCCTAATGTTTTTAGTGAGTCGATGGAGCTGTTAGGATCAGGTCAGTTAGCAGCAGTCTTTCAGGCACTTTATATCAACACTAAGCGAAATATTTACTTCCTGCTGACCTATTCTGAGGGTTATTTTTATTGGGTTTGGAAGATTTGGGTTGTTGCAGCGGTTATTCTTGGACTTCAGAAATTAAAACATGATCCTGCCTTGAAATTTGGGATAACAGTATTTTTGATTTTTTTGGTGTTTTCGGTCATTCTCTACAAAACGTATAAATGGACTGAATGGAGAATGTTAACCCCTATGGCTGTTTTCATCTCATTGAGACTACTCGCTATCAAGTCCTCCTGGATTCCAAAATCTACTCTTCTTGGGTTAAGCCTTTTATCTTTTATACTGATTCTACCTTTTCAAAAGCAAATTATTCAGTTGCGCAGCGATCGTGGATTTCTAGCTATACCAGAGTCCATTGTAACTAAGATCAAAGACTTGGAACAGGCCATTATCCTAGTCGATAGCGGTATACTCAATACGTATGAAATGGAAAATCTCCCTATCTCAACAAAAACTGAACATATCATCACTTATATCCTGCCTTACTATGAACAGACGCAAAAAGAGGCTACTCATATCCTTGTGGAAGAGGATAATCAACTAATCATTTTTTCTAGAAAAATTCTTCCCCAGTAGGCCAATCCAAAAGCGAAATGCATAAAAAAGAGCAGAAAAAATCCGGTTGGTTTCCAGTTTGATTTCCAATGGAAATTCCCGTAAGCATTCCAAACCCAACTTAGCATGGCTAGTAAAACCAAATAATAAGTAATCGGGATTTGCCAATAAAAATTTGCGTGAAGCTCCCGATAGCCTGTTTCTGCGAAGATCAAATAGATCAACATCGCAACAAACAATAATACAAATGCAAAGACGACAGGTAATGAGCGACTCGCTTTTTTCCCAAAAACCAGCATGAAATAGAATACCAGCAAAAAACTACTTCCAAGATCCCATACTGGTTGGGATGAATAGTGAAGAAAAATTTGGAAGGGAGCAATAATCACTTTTGGACGGAATTCTGCCTGGTAATCTCTCAACAGTAGCGGATCCCAAGAATAAATGAGATGTTTTTCAATAAAAATGCCCAGGAGAAAAACTATTGAGAAAGTAATTGACCACCAGAGTTCTTTAGAGTACTTCAGTTTGACATAAGTAAAAACAGGTAAAATGGGCAATAGACAGAATAAAAAGCTAGGCTTGATCAATAAAATGACTAAACCTAATACAAACATCTGTACTAAATCCCCAGAGGATTTTGACTTCCACCAATCCAGGCATTTAAAATAGAGTAAGATACAAAATGGAAGAACCGCAATTACGGTGGAGTTATGCCAAATCGTAGGTGTGAACTTCCCGAAATACCAGAAGTCACCATCAATACTTGGTACCACAATTGGTCCAAAGAAGAATAAACCAATGCTAAAAATCAGGGCTAAACGAGTGTCGACCCCTAGGTTTTTCTTAAAATAAATCGAAGTGATTTTATACTTTAAATAGATGAAAATGGAAATAACAATTAAGGATGCTACTAAAAAAGGGTATTTGTAGTGAAATAGTAAATCCACAGACCAAAGCAAAAAATAATAGCCAGGAGGAATCGGGAAAAGTTCGTTTTGCAAATATTCATCAAGGAATGAATTGTGAATTTTGATATCCACACCATAAGCAACGCTAGAAACCAGAAAGCTAAGCGTAGCCCCTATCAAGATTACAAGTCCCAATTCAAATAAAAAGTCTTTTTTAATACTGTTTTTTTCACTCATCGGACTACAATTTGCACGAAATCACCTTTTTCTTCGATCAAGAACTCAAGTTGATTGAAATACCCCGAATTTGCTTTAAAGGTATCTAGGTCAATGAGGTAAGCTTTGTTATCCGTGAATGGAATTTCGCGAGA
>JAFMBQ010000590.1 GCA_017858365.1 Algoriphagus sp.
GGTGATATCTTCAAATTGAAAATTACCTTTATTGAGATAGAGCTTGTTGGAAACTTGGTTGCCTGAAAAGTAAAGATCAGGCAGACCGTCACTGTTGATGTCTCCTATAGCTACGCCACCACCATTATAGAAGTAGAGGTATTCCAGAATATTCAGGGAATCAGTGGAGGTTAGCTTATTTTCAAAGGTAACTCCTGATTTTTCCGGCGGAACCAATTCAAATAGAGCAGGTTGCTTTTCTTCTTTTTCACATGAAAAAAAAGAAAAACAAGCTAATGCAAAAGCTACTCTTATGATTAATTGAGGCTGTTTCAATACTTCCAAATTTCAGCTTGAGCACTATTTTTCACAAAAAGCAATTTGCCTGGAGCAATCTTGGAAATAGCCCGAATATCTCCAGAAAGCTTCAATCCATTTTCGGCGTTTGGCCAGTATCGGAAAGTTCCGTCACCGTTTCCGAGAAGCACTTCGCCATAACTCGCGTCGTATTTACCCACTTCGGGCTTGGCTTGAGAAAGATTTCCCCCCAAGATCAAATCCAATTTCCCGTCTCCATCCAAATCCTCAACGTGAATGGCGAAAGTATAAGAGCGTTGAGCCATTCTAGGGAAAGGCTTCCATTCAAACTTTCCATTGCCGAGATTCATCAAAGCACCCGATTCTAGATTATTTAATTCGCTGACAATGGATCTGGAGATCACGTCTGGCGGGAAAATCTCAGCGAACGTCTGATTGTTGTAGGTAGAATATTTGATGTAGCGCTTCTTGATACTTGGAATCTGCTTTTCCAATTCATGTTTTAGCGTGTACGGTATTTGAATTCCATCTACTTCCCGAACAAAAAGATGCTCGATCGATCCGTTCTGATCGAAGTCATTTAAGTACATTTTTACAGGAGTTTTCGACGAGGCTTTGAATCTGGAATTCAGGCCATTATTTCCCAAAATCAAATCAGGTAAACCATTTCCATCCAGATCTGCAATCTCAAGAGTTCGGTACCAGCCTTTGAGATTGGAGAGCTCCGGCATTTGGATTTTCTCCATTTTCCCTCCGGTATTCCGGAAGAAAATCGGTGCAGTCCAATCTCCTACAAAGATCAAATCCAACTTCCCATCGCCATCCCAATCCATAATTTTGCCATCAGTCATCATTCCTAATTCCTTGAATTGCGGAGCTAAAGTCGCAGTCTGATTGGAGAAATTCCCCTTGCCATCATTGATCCAAAGAGTACTTGAAGCTGGTGCACCATATACAAAAGGTACCAATCGAGCTCCTACAATTAAATCCATTGCGCCATCTTCATTGAGATCGATGGGCAGAGCCACTGCGCTACTCTCGGTAACCGTTTCGAATCCAGCTAGACTTTTGGTGAAATTCCCTTTGCCATCATTCAGGTAAAGACGATCTGAAAGATCTGGAGAACTTAAGGGAGATTCATTCCCGCCTGAGCAGACAAATAAGTCAAGTTTCCCATCCTGATTTGCATCAAAGAAAATAGCATTGATATCTTCAGAAATCAGATCCGCTGCAAATGCGGCTTGCGCCGATAGCGAGTATTTTCCATTTGAATTTCCCAGGAAGAGCTTGGCTTCAAAACCTTTCGCTCCTCCAAAGAAAAGATCCTCAATTCCATCTCCGTTGACGTCTGCTTTTGCAAAAGCTGGACCTTCGGTGGAGTACATGTGATAGGTCAAACGATCCCGGTCAAAGTCCACCATTGGATTTTCCTCATGCGAAAAATCAATGTTTTGGGAATCTACTCGCTGAAATCTCAGATCCTTTTTCTCCTCGAAGAAGGATTCTCCAGAAGGAATTTCAGATGCTTCTGACCACTTAATCGTGAGAAGCTGATCTGCAGGCGTATTTTCGAGAAGTGTATATTTTCCATCCGGCCAAAGCAATTTGATCTTGTCAACGACGGTATGCTTGCCCAAACCTATGGTCAGTTTTGGATCTACAGAAGATTGAAATCCACGGTTAGGGATTTGTTCGGTATAGAAAAGTTCATCGCCTGCCATCACTTGGATTTGTGTTCCAATGCCAGCCGTATTCGCTCCTTTTCCTTCTAATTTCAATTGGATGAAGTGGTTTTCAGGATTGAGTGTTCGTCCCATATTTTTGAAAATGGAAGCTGGTTTATTCACATTGCTGACTACCAAATCCAAGGTTCCGTCATTGTTCAGGTCTCCATAAGCAGCCCCGTTGGAATGAATCACTTCACCTAATCCCCATTGCTCCGCCATATTCTCAAATTTAAGATCACCAAGGTTACGGTAAGCGAAATTTGGGATTGGATTGATTGGAATCGGATCAATCAAAGCCTTGTAGTTCACTCCAGATTCAGAAATAATTTTGCCTTTGGTTTCATCATCGTCGATGAAATTCAGGTAATCCAAGTCGGTAATATCCTGATAGATTCCATTGGCGATGAAGAGATCACGCTTGCCATCATTGTCCATGTCGAACAGTAAAGCACCCCAACTCCAATCGGTTGCTTCTATATTTGCCAACCTACCCATTTCACTAAAGGTGCCATCACCATTATTGACGTGGAGCATATTTCTAGAGAATTGGTAATGGTAACCGTGGGTTTTGTTGAATTGGAACTTGTCCCAATTCTCAAAAGTAGTGACTTGCTTGAGTCGGGTAGGAGACTCCGGCAACATGTCCGTGACGAAAATATCCAATAATCCATCTCCATTGATATCGGCGATATCGGCTCCCATGGATGCCGCCGAGATCGAGCGCATGGAGCTTTCCAGTGATTCGGTGAACGTACCGTCTTGATTATTGATGTAGAGGTAATCCTTTTCGAAGAAATCATTGGAGATAAAGATGTCCGGCCAAGTGTCCTGATTGACATCGCCAATGGTGATTCCCAGACCAAAGCCGATGATCGAGCCATAAATCCCAGCTTCTTCGCTGACATCAATAAACTTATTTACATCATTTCGGAAAAGCTT
>JAFMBQ010000064.1 GCA_017858365.1 Algoriphagus sp.
AATATCGTAATCTTAGTTTAACCATCACCCACTAAAATTCATATAGAGCCTTTTTATTTAGCTTTTGTATCTTTTGTATTCATTTTTGAACAAAACTCAATACAAAGGTTTCGTCATAAATTTCTGAATCACGATCAACTGGCCAAGTTTCTTTTCTAATTTTTCTTTACTGCCTCTTTCATGTTTTCGCTATCCCAAGCTTGGTCATTCAGTGAGAATTTTCGGGTGAGTTCGCCAGAGAGTAGCGCTTCTTGCTGCTCGATTTGAAGCTTGACTACCGAGATGTATTTTTTCTCATCGTTTTTGTATTTAGCTAGAATTTTCAACGCCGATTCATCATACTCTCTAAAACTCTGCCCCAATCGATGAACAGTATATGCACGGAAGCCTAGTTTTTTTAGTGCATCTTGACCCATTCGAATAGACGTATCCAGGTGTTCACGGTAGATATTTGTTACACCCATTTCCATTAGTTCGTAGGTATCTGTTCGATTTTTCGCTCGGATCATGATTTCCAGATTTGGAAAATTTTCCTTGCAGAGTTCCACAAGTTTCCGGTTTGTATCTGGATCATGAATCGCAGAGATTAGAATGTTGGCATCTTCAGCTCCTGCTGCTTGGAGTAGATCCAAACGTGTGGCATCTCCATAATAGACTTTAAATCCCATTTTCCGAAGGAAGTCTACCTGATCTGGGTCAAAATCTAGGACTGTCGCCTCTACTCCATTCGCGCGAAGAAATCTCCCCAAAGTAGAGCCGAAGTGGGAGAAACCTACCAATATTACACGATTCTTGACTTCAATGGAATCCATTTCCCGATCGCTGTCATTGATTTTAGTAAGTCTTGGCAAAAGGAATTTGTCCATCAAAACCATCAAAATTGGAGTGATGGTCATACTCAACGCAGTGATCGCCATAAGGTAATCGGAATTACCTTGATCTAAAATCCCAAGCTGGAGCGCAAATGCGTAAGTGACAAAGGAAAATTCACCGACTTGCGATAGCCCAACCGCAAAAGAGAGGTTTTCTGGAATACTTAGTTTTTTAAATTTTCCTATCCCAAGAATAATCCCTGTTTTTAAAGCAATGATCAAAATGGTTGCTCCGACGATAATTGACGTATTTTCAAAAATAAGATTGAAATTGATGGTTGCGCCAACAGCCATAAAAAAGAGTCCAAGTAAAAGTCCCTTGAAAGGATCTAAGTCAGATTCCAATGCGTGTTTGTATGGACTGTTTGCTAGGATTACTCCTGCCAAGAAGGTCCCTAAAGCTGGGCTCAGTCCGACTAACTCCATCAAAAAAGCGATTCCCACCACAATCAATAAGGCAGAGGCAGTGAATAATTCACGGAGTCTGGTTTTCGAAACCCAGTTTAACAGCGGTCCGAATCCAAATTTTCCTAATAAAACAACTACGCCAATAGCTCCAAATATAAATAGCGTCTGTAGCCAGCCTGGATAGCTTTCGATCAAGCCGTGTGACCCAATTTCAGCTCCTATTGGAACTGCTCCAGCAACTACCAAAAGTGGAAGAATAGCCAAAATCGGAATGACAGCAATGTCCTGCATCAATAATACGCCAAAGGAAAGCTTACCCACTTGACTTTCCATTTGGTTTTTTTCCTTGAGTGATTGGAGCACTATCGCAGTGGAAGAAAGGGCCATGGAAAGTCCAACTGCAAGGGACACTTGCCAAGAAAAACCCAAACCAATTCCTATCCCAAACAGGATTCCCGAGGTCACCAATACTTGGGTAAGCCCAACTTGCAGAATCAGTTCTTTCATCCGCCAGAGATTTTTAGGTTCTAGCTCTAAACCGATTAGGAAAAGCATCATCACCACTCCAAATTCGGCTTTGTGCATGATGTCTTCGCCTTCTTCCAAAAAGCCCAATAAGTAAGGTCCAATAACGATTCCTGCTATCAGGTATCCTAAAACTGACCCCATTCCGAGTCGCTTCGCTATCGGCACACAGACAATGGCAGCAAAAATAAATATGATAGCTTGTGGTAAAAATCCTTCCATATTTAGTCGTTTTTAGAGTAAAAGTGCTGCAATGACGCTTCATCCAATAGGACTGAATCTCGAAGCTGTATCACTAAATCCCGGTATTTATCGGCACTTGATTTTAACTTTTCGGCACTAATCTGGTGAGTTCCTCCTACGTGAAAAACCGGTAAGTAATTCATGTGACAAAGTTTAGCAGTTTGCTCAAAAGGTTGTAAAAGCTCTCGGAGTGTGAATCGATTTTTTCCGTCTGGGCCATAAGTTTCTGCTGTACCTCCAGAGGTAATCGCATTGAGGATGTACTTATTCTTCAAATAAACTCCTCCAGGACCGTAAGCCCAGCCAAACTCCAGAACTATGTCTATCCATTGTTTCATCAAAGGAGGGCAGGAATACCAATAAAAGGGGTGTTGCCAGATGATCACGTCAGCTTCGAAAAGTGCCTCTTGCTCAGCTTGGATTGAAATATTGAACTCTGGATATAACTCATACAAATCCCGAACTTCTACATTTTCGAGATTGGAAATCGCAAGAACCAAGGCAAGGTTTGCCTCAGAATGTTCAAACTTCGGGTGTGCAAAAAGCACTAATACTTTCCTCATTTTGGATTATCCTTTAAAGTCTATTTTTTTATGTGAGCCATCACAAAAAGGCTTATTTTGACTAGCTCCACATCTACAAAAAGCTGAAACCTTGTTCGTCTTTTTCGTTTCCCCAGAAGGTAATTTTACCTCAAGGTTTCCATAGACCATTAAGGGACCATTTGGAATTGCTTCTACGACTTGCTCAGAAATCGAATTTTTATCTTCAGTTTGCTTTTCTTTAAAGTAATATCCCAAAGCACCACTGGGGCATTTTTGAACTTGGTTTACCATTTTTTCCGTAGTGGCTCCTGATGCATTGATCCATGGTCTTGCTTTTACATCAAACACCTCAGGGAGTCCATTTACGCATTTCGCTGAATGAATACATTTGCTTGCTTCAAAGGTGATGATTACCTCTCCGTTTGAGTATTCTTTGATTGTTTGGTCCTCTTTCATGATTTTTTGTGGTTTAAGCTCAAATTACCACGGAATGAAATCATTGTAAGCTATTAAAGCAAAAAAAAGTGATCAAAAAATTTGATCACTTTTGAAGTAAAAGACCTAAAATAATACGTTCAAATTAGGAAGCCCTAAGGTGGGAGTTAAGCAGGTCATTCCATTTATTAGCCATAACCCTTTCTCCCAATTGGCTTGTAAATAGCTCACCATCGTAGATTTCGATGGTCCTAGCGAGGTGTTTTGGATCCTTGAAGTGCAGTTGAATTGCTAGATATTCTAGGATACTTCGCTTTTCTGAGCCCACCACCACAATTCTGTTTTTTTCTTGGATGCTGACTTTTGCAACTTCATTCAAATCAAAGACTGCTTGCTGAGGAAAATCGCCATACCTGAAATAGATCAATTTGTTGTTCAGCTTGTCTAAGCCAAGAGTATAGTGTTTTCTCCATCTGTCCACCACAGTTGGGTTGACTCCGTGTTCTTTGTTCAACTCGTTGAATGAATGGGCATTTGCTTTTTCGGCACGTTTTGCCTTCAATGAATAAAGGGCGAAAGGAGCGATAAAACCGGTAATTAATAAAGTGGACAACGTAACTGTTGTCATATCAATAGCTTGCATGAGTGTAGGTTTTTTTGATGAATTGATTTTAAAATAGCTGAGGGCTCAGCCGAGGAAATCAATTCAACCTACCAGGGATAGAAAAAGTGAAGAAAAAGTGATTTAACATCAAAAAGGACAATAGTCTTTTTGAGATACTCTTGCAGTGAGAGTTCGGTTATTATAGTTCTCGAGAAGATTTCCCAGTCGGAATTCAGCTTTCCGAAAAGCTGCCAATCAATCTTAAAGCTTGGAATCTCAACAGAGAGATTTGTACTTGAGATTTCAATTTCAAAATCCTGCGAAAAATCAAAATTTGCCTGGATAGAAACTTGTTGATCCTTATTCTGAGAAACTTGATCAAAAGAAAAAACTGCTATCAATCCAATGATCCAACTAAGGGAAATCATAAGTATTGAGAGCAGTTTCTTCATTTTTATTTTTTGATTTCGCTAAGTTTCAAAAGAAAAAATAACAAAACCTACAAGCATGCAGTACTATTTTTCGAGAGCGAAAATTTCCAGATCAGTTGCCCCCGAAAGGATTGAAACCTTATTCCAAGGTTTACTTGGGAATAGAAGCGCCGTGATCGTTAATTCTCCATCATTAACAAATAACTCGATCGAAGATGCATCGAGAAAAACCCGAACTTTCTCAGCTTCCCAACTCATAGGAGCGCTAAAAGATGCTGCAAAATCTGGATGAAAATTGCCGCTTCCGGCTCTGGATCGATCTACAGAGACTAAGCCATTTTCCTTTGAAATAAGCACTTGTTCGCCCAGATCATTGCTTAATTGTATTGCAAAGTTCTCTGATACATCGGCTATGATTTCTGAACTTTGAGAGGGAAGGGCACTTTCTGAACTAGAAATCGAATAGGATTTGGATCTTAAGCTTTCCATCTCCTTAACAGGACTAGTTTTTAGTAGCAAGGTTCCATTAACCTCAAATAAACTAAGCGATCTAGGGATAGTCGTCGCTGATCGCCAAGTTTCGGTAGGCACGTCTTGGGCATAAAGCCAATTACTCATCCAACCAATTAATACAGTTTGATCTTGGTCTATTGGTAAGTTACTCCAGGTTACTCCTGCATAATTGTCTGGCCCATAATCCATCCAGCGGATCATTTGGTCATCGGCGGTGAAAACGCCATCCTTAAACTCTCCGATAAAATATTGAGTGGCAGATCCTTTTTGTGGACCTCCAGGATTAATACTGACTAATAAAACCCATTTTTGGGATCCGTCCGGACTGGTGAAAGGTAGTAGATCTGGACATTCCCACACTCCTCCATGAGCACCGATTCCTAGTCCAAATTCACTTTCGAAGGTCCAATCGATCAAGTTAGGAGAGCTGTAAAACTGGATCCGATCAAGTACTGCTAAAGTCATCACCCACTGCTGAGTCCCATCCGTATTAGTTACCCGCCTTACTTTTGGATCTCGAAAATCTTTGATTCCTTGATTGGGAAGAACTGGATTGCCTGCATATTTGGTCCAAGTCCGTCCTTTATCCATAGAATAGGCAATCGCCTGACTTTGATATTCCAAGCTGCCGCTCCGCTCAGCAACCATGTCATGATAGGTGAAAATTGCAACTAGCGGAGGATTAGCAATTGTGCCTAATCCAGAGCTGTTTTCTGAGTCGAGAACTGCGCTTCCTGAGAAGATATAGCCAAGCGAATCTGGAGCTAATGCTATTGGTAGATTTTCCCAGTGTAACAAATCCTTGGAGATCGCATGTCCCCAATGCATTGGGCCCCAAACCGTAGAATCTGGATAAAACTGGTAAAAAAGATGGTATTCGCCATCTAAATAGATCAGACCATTCGGATCATTCATCCAACCAGTAATGGGAGTGAAGTGATATTCAGGTCGGTATTTTTCACCAGATGAATCCTTAAAAACAATGGGTTCATTTTTAGTACAACCAAAAAAGGCTAGCGAAAGTAAAACTGTCAGAAAGGGCTTTATAAACTTCATCTCAAGTAATTTTAATGCAATATATAGCTTGAATCCTCAAAAAAGGATGAAATTGGAGCTAGACTATCTTTCTGTTTTTTATTCATTGCTAGGAATTGTAGTTTTACAGCTGATTACTAAATCATTGAATTTTTATGAAAGGAATTATTTTAGCCGGAGGATCCGGTACAAGACTTTATCCGTTAACGCTCGCTGTCAGCAAGCAATTAATGCCAGTTTACGATAAGCCAATGATCTATTATCCGCTATCAGTATTGATGATGGCGGGAATCAGAGAGATCCTAATCATTACAACACCGGAAGATTCGGAAGCCTTTCAACGACTTCTAGGAGACGGTTCTCAAGTAGGCTGTAAATTTGAATATGCAGTTCAACCAAGCCCAGATGGTCTTGCTCAGGCATTTATTATAGGAGCAGACTTTATAGGGAAAGAGAAAGTAGCGCTAGTCTTAGGGGATAATATCTTTTATGGTTCGGGCCTTCACAAAACGCTTTTGGAAAATACCAATCCTGAGGGTGGGGTGGTTTTTGCTTATCATGTTAACGATCCAGAGCGATATGGTGTGGTGGCTTTCGATGAAAATCAAAAAGCAATCAGCATTGAAGAAAAGCCTGAAAATCCAAAATCAAATTATGCTGTTCCAGGGCTGTATTTTTATGATAATAGCGTGGTGGAAATCGCTAAAAACATCAAACCAAGCTCAAGAGGTGAATTGGAAATCACGGATATCAACAATGAATACTTGAATCAAGGAAAGTTGCAAGTAGCGATTTTGAATCGAGGCACTGCTTGGTTGGATACTGGCACCCACCAATCACTTTTACAAGCAGCACAATTTGTGGAAGTTATCGAGGAGCGTCAAGGCTTGAAAATCGGATGCATTGAAGAGATTGCTTTCCGAAATGGTTTTATTGGAAAAGAGCAATTGCTTGAAGCTGCCGATAAGCTAGGGAAAAGTGGCTATGGAGGCTATCTACGTAAGTTGATTTAAAATAGAAAAAGGGGGCTAAATCATCTAGATTTAGCCCCCTTTTTTTTATGATCGAGTGTATGTATTAATAGTTTTGGCCTCTTTTAAGCAGCAGTTTTTGACTTTTAGAAAATAAAGATAAGATCTGAATTGGGTCAGCTTTTGTCATAGGTCTTCTAGCCAGTTAGCAAACCAAAATAAGCATATCGAAAAGCACGTTGAAATAATGGGTTTTTGGCGTTTTAATACTATTTCTTTAGCAATTGCGCTAAACTGATTCGCAGAATTTGCCCCATGTTTGAAGCTTCTAAAAATTTATCATTTCCATAATGCTTGGCCAGCTCAAGCTTCAGTAAATTGATGTTGGAAATCGGGGATATTCGATCATGTTCCATAGCTCTCAGGATATCTTCGATCCCTTTATGCGAAGAACGAAGACGATGTGCAATCAGGGCACGTTCCTCTTTTTGATACTGAAGCATCGATTCAGGAGTGATGAATTTCATTCCCAATTGGATCAGGACATTATTTTCCTTGAAATATTGGGGCAGATAAATTGATTTTTTCCCTTCGTATGACTGCTGGTCAAAGTCAATTGCTCGGATCCGGTAATGGGTTTCCTCAAAATCCGGGGTGACATCAATGACAAAATTTGAAGAATGCATATCTCCAAGGAGTCGGACAAAGCAACGTTCGTTGAACTTCACAAACTCTTTTGCCAATCGAATAGGGTTCAAATGAGGATCCTGCATATGGAGCCGCATAAATTTATCACCCGGAATTCCGGCTATATGCTCTTCAATTAAGGTGTTCTTGTGTACGAGGTAGCTCATTCGATTTGGAGAAAGTAAGTGTTCCAACTCTAAGCCATAAAGTCGTGAAGCATCTGCATTTTTGATGTAGAAATAATCGAAGTTGTCATTGATTCGATTCACTATTCGTACACGAAATGGCTGCGTGTTCCCGTAAACACAGAGGTCAATCCGATCTACGTAGAGATGTTCTATGACAGACATGTCACCACCAGCTTTAAGCAAGGCATAGATTTTCTTGACATTCAGATGAATTTCTTCCCGATCCGATTGATCATAGAAAACAGTTTCCCAAAGGGTGTCTTGATCTTTTGAATCGTAAAGTGCAATGGAATTACTATATCGAAGCAACTCATGGTAGTGAATTGGAATATCTACCGCTCTCGAGTATTTGATCAGGTACCTTCTTAATCCCGGATTGATCTTGTAGACAATCTTTTTCTTACTGATCAGCGCCATGTCTAGAAGTCTACGTGTTGACTCTTCTTTAGATTTCGATCAAAAATAAATGGCCCAAAAGGGAGGATGCTGGCCATAAGGGCAAATAAAGTCCTGCTAAAGCCCCATTTTAAACTTCGGGCGGTCGGAAAAACCAAGTAGATATACAGTAGAAAAAGCACCCCGTGTGCCCAGCCTATGTAGGTTACCGGCTCAGGCATATCCATTGTGTATTTCAAAGGCATCGCGATAAATAGCAATAGTATAAATGAAGTGCCTTCGATCAAACTGATCCATCGAAATCGTTTGGCCCATGTGGTTTGTTCAGAAGTCATGTGTTTACTTTTTAGAAATGTTGAATAAAATCTTAAGTGAATTCCAAAGTTTTACCTTCAAATTCCGGTCTTCTGCGATCACGCTGAGTGAATCTGCAAATAAATATTCGGTTTCTTCTTCAGTATGAATGGCATATTCTATGGCCGGAAGAGCATTGATCGGATGTTTGATTCGACCAAATTTCAAGACTTTATGCGCATTCAAATCCATAAATTCTTCCAGGCTTCTACCTTCCAGATTTTTAGAAGAGATCATTCCAGCTTCATTCATGGAATGATTAACTGCTTGGATCATTTTCACCATCATTTCCATTACTTCATCAGCCAGTTCTTCTTCTTCATGAAGAATCAAAACTCCATTTTCGAAATTGCCACGAATTGGAATAGGTTCTTTATAAATCACTAAATCCTCAGCTGCTGGTTCCTGAACGATTGGCGATTCAGAGGTACTAACTGCTTTAGGAATTGAATTTTGAGGTTTTTCTTGAATTGGATTTGGACTTGATTTTCCCGAAAGTGACTTGGTTTCAAATTCTTCTTTGATGAGAAAAAGATCCTCTGTCAGAATATATTGTAATTGCTGGATGTTCATTTCTTCCATAGTGGGAAATTGCTCATAAATCACCTGAACACAAAAAAGCCGAGGGTTTAATCTCGGCTTTTCTAGAAAATCTTGATTTTCTATTAATTAATCTAGGTTAAAAATGCTTTTCAATTCCACAGCATCTTCTGGTTTCATTCGCTTGGCAAGTACCAATCGGAGCTGTCGTCTTCTCAGCGCACCATCATATTGCTCTATTTCCTCTTCTGTTTCCGGCACTACTTCCGGAACTTCAATTGGTTTTCCGTTTTGATCCACTGCCACAAAAGTAAAATAGGCACGATGTGTCATCACCTTTTTGTTTGCTGGAATATCTTCTGCGGTGACTTCTATGAAAACTTCCATTGAGGAATTAAAGGAGCGTGTTACCTGAGACTTCAAGGTTACCACATTTCCTAAAGCGATTGGCTGCCTGAAAGAAATATTATCTGCTGAGGCAGTCACTACGATTCGATTGGAATGCTTTTGAGCAGCAATAGCCGCCACGATATCAAGCCAATGCATCAATTTACCCCCCATCAGGTTGTTGAGCGTATTGGTGTCGTTAGGAAGTACCATTTCGGTCATGATCGTCGCAGATTCTTTTGCAAATTTCTTCTTAGCCATAGGTTTGTTAGATTTTAGACAAAATTAGAAATTTAATTTTGATCGAAGAGGAAATCGGGGCTTATTCAAAATAAAATTTGGATTCTCGGATATCAGTTGTCGGTCGCGGAGTTTGCAATCTTCGGAAGGAAGCTGTGAGACATCGGTCACCTGAAATCCGACATAAGTCATCCGACATCACGAACCCCTCAATTCCATCCATCTTTACCCAAAAGTGGTACAAAGGAAAATCCATCAAATTCTTCTCTATCTACTTCTTTGGATGATTTTTTAACTATTCGAACCATCGCTTGACGTTTTTTATCACCAACAGGGATGACCAGAATTCCGCCAACTTTCAACTGCTGGATCAAAGCGTCCGGAACTACAGGTGCACCTGCTGTGACAATGATTTTATCATAAGGAGCATGAGCTGGAATTCCACTTGTGCCATCCCCATAAAAAAGATGAAATTCAATTCCCAATCGCTTTAGAAATCGCTTAGTTCCTTCATATAGTTTATGCTGATATTCAATGCTATATACATCAGCTCCAAGTAGGTGGAGGATGCTGCCCTGATAACCCGATCCCGTACCTATTTCCAAGATTTTATCACCTTCCTTAACATCAAGAAGTTCCGTTTGGAAAGCTACAGTATAAGGCTGGGAGATAGTTTGACCTTCTCCGATTGGGAAAGCTTTGTCTTCATATGCATGAGAAATCAGTGCCGAATCAAAGAAAAAATGTCTGGGTAAAGTATTGATAGCCTGAAGTACTCGTTCACTTTTGATTCCCTTTTCCCGAAGTAGTGCAATAAGTCCTTTTCGTTTACCCTTATGAAGGTAGGTGTCTTCTAATTTTAGCAAGGGCATGGTTTAATTCTAATCTGCGGTCGAAGATAAAAGAATATTTGGCTTAATTTGAACTCCAATAGGGCATTTTTGCTTAAGGATTGGAAATTGAATTTAGAAAATCAGCATGTTTACAGGAATAATTGAAGCTTCGGGAATCATCTCCGCTATCGTAACAGAAGGAACGAATGTACATTTTGATCTCGAATCGACGCTAGCCAGCGAGTTGAAGATTGATCAATCTCTTGCGCATGATGGGGTTTGCTTGACGGTCGTTCGAACTAGCCCGGAATCCTATCGCGTCACCGCGATTCATGAGACCATATCCAAAACCAATCTTGCGGAATGGAAAGTGGGTAAATCAGTGAATTTAGAGCGTTGCATGTCTGCTAATGGGAGATTTGATGGACATATTGTGCAGGGTCATGTGGATCAAACCGGAAAAGTGAAGTCGGTGATTGATCAAGGTGGATCTTGGCTTTTTGATTTTGAGTTTGATAATCAATATGGAAATGTTACCGTAGAAAAAGGATCTATCACTATTAATGGGACTAGCCTGACTTGTTTTAATTCTGGACCGGGAAGGTTTTCGGTAGCGATAATTCCTTACACCTATGAGCATACTAATTTTCACCAATTGGAAATAGGTGATCTAGTCAACCTTGAGTTTGATATTCTCGGAAAGTATATTCAGCGAATAATTCGTGGATACGATTTGCCCTAAAAGACTCATTATTTCCCAAAATCACTAGCTTATTTAGGAAGAAATCTCAATCTATTAAATATTATATTTTTTGTTTAAAAATATTGATTTATAAATGTTTAAATACTTATTCCTCTTTATTACTTTAATTATTTTTCAACCTGTTTTTTCGCAGAAATTAAATCAAGAAGTGGAGAAATTTCTATACAGCTGTCTGGAAGAATCTTTTGAAAAAGAAGGAGTGGATTTGAATTTTGAACTGGATCGCTTGGAGAGATTTTTGATTCATAATGGAGATATTTCGGAGGCAAGTGGAGATTCCTACTTTAGATATTTCTTGGAAATCCAACTTAAAAAAGATGTCCTTCTCACTATGCCTCCGTCTGCAGAGGAGTTTTCAGGGCTTTTGAAATTGGATCCAGGCTCGTATTATTCCTCAGATTGCTTGGAGCAACTTCGAAAAATGAATTCTCAATCACTTCAGGGTTCGAGTTATTTTTTAATGAGCAAGGCTTTGGCAGCACTGAATCCTGCGACGATCACTCCCGAAGAGGTGTCCAAAGCAATCAGCGGGGTATTAGAAGTTGTGGATTTTGAAACTCCATTTTATCGAGCTTTGACGCTTCTAACGATGTTGAATCTAGCAAGTGCAGCACCATTGGTTTCGGAGTCAGGACCAGAGTTTAATGCAGCTGACTATTTTGTGATCCCAATTTTTATTTCTGGGAAAGACGAGCTTTTCTTATCCAAAAAGCAAATTACGGTGGAAGATTTCAGACTTGAATTGGCAAAATTAATTGAGCAGTATCCTGATTATTACATGATTCTAGAATTTGACCGTAAATCAAGTTTTAACTTTTATACCAGCATCAGAAAAGAAATAGCAGATATTTTAGCCATGCTTTCAGAAGAAGCTTCAAGAACTTTATTCAACAAAAAATATTCTGATCTTAATGAAATTCAAAAGCTACAAATTGACAGTCGTTATTCCTTTCGAATTAAAGAAAATATAGTAGAAAAATAATACTCACAAGTCTGGCCTAATCTGGAAACTGCTTTTTAAATAAATAATAATAAGGCTGAAGCATAGGATGCGGAGTGGTCATGAATATTTCCGCTCCAAAATTGTGATTACTGGACACAAAAGGTAGGGTTTCAAATTCAGGAATGGTATTTAATACTTGCTCACCACCATTTTTTCAGACTTTTGAAAAAAATCCTTTGAGATTTATTCATTTGCTTATCCAGTTTGATGCAGAGCTTTTCACCATTAGTATTCTCATTGTTCATCTCCATTAGCACAGCTGCCACTATTTAGAAAATAAATTAACCTTAACTATGGGATTTAATGATAAAGTCTCGGTAGCATCTTGTAGTCAATTCGGCCATTTTAGGGAATAAAGACTTTGAAAACGCTCCTGTGAAAAGCATCCAGCCTACATAGAGAAAGGCTTTGGAGTCACTTTTGAGAAAGCTGTACCATCTATATTGTAGGCATAGACTCCTAAGGTTCCCTTGGATGAATTTGGTTAAAAATCTGGTTTAAGCTGCCCATAAGAATTGACTGAAGGAAAAAGGAATACAAAATGAATAAGTATTCTTCGTTTCATTTTTTTCAAAAAAAAAGCAACACCTTTCAAAATGTCGCTTTCAATTAATTTTTTATGATTTAATTCATGATAACGGCTTTCCTTCCGGTACTTTTTACTAGTCTGAAACCTACATTAGATGTGCCACTATCAAAAGACTGTCCCTGTCGGGCAGAAGGACGATAATTCACGCAATAATTATCTGCACAGAGGTAGGAACCCCCTTTGATTACACGCTCCTTAGCATAAGGATTGTCTGGATTATAGCAAGGATTCATGCCGGCATCGAGCTTTGGTGCTTGGCCAGCAAGTCTAGCATATTTTAAAGCATCGTACCAATCGTCCGTTAGTTCCCATACATTTCCAATCATATCATATAGTCCAAAACTGTTTGGAGCAAAAGATTTCACCGGAGAAGTCCCATTGAAGCCATCCATTCCAAGATTTTCATTTGGGAAATTTCCCTGAAATGTATTCGCTAGATATTGTCCATTAGGAGTGAGCTCATCTCCCCAAGCGAATCGCTTTCCTTTTGCTCCGCCACGCGCGGCAAATTCCCATTCGATCTCAGTTGGCAATCGCTTTCCTGCCCAATCTGCATAGGCTTTGGCATCGTCATAGGAAATATGGACTACAGGATGATTTTCTTTCCCTTCAATTGTGCTTTCTGGTCCTTCAGGATGTTTCCAATTGGCACCTGCAACCCAACTCCACCAAAGTGAGATATCTTGTGTTGGGACTTCATATGGAGGAGGAGTGAAAACCATCGATCCAGCTACCAAGACGGATTCATCTGGTTTTGGAGTTCCGGGAGGCAATTGTTGCTTCAAAAGATCCCATTCAGGCTTCACTTCGGCGAGTGTGACATAGCCCGTTTCTTCTGCAAACTTAGCATACTCGGCATTGGTCACTTCATGTATATCCATCCAGAAACCCTGAACTCCTAACTGCACAGCTGGTTTTTCTGCAGCATATGCATCCATTTCGTTGGTTCCCATTACAAATTCTCCACCTGGAATCCAGATCATTCCTTCTTCTTTTTCAGAAGGTTCTTCTTGGGCAGAAATGATCATCTTTCCCTCATCCAAGGATTCTGATTGTGGTTTTGAATCACAGGAAATGGTCAATGAGCTCAAAAAAAGAAGTGCAAGAATCGAATTTGCTTTAGACATAGTTTGGTACTTGTTTTTCTAAAAGTAAAGCATTCTCCCAAATTTTGAAATTTGAATGGCTTTAGTCTTGTAGAAATCGGATGATTTATGGCAAAAAATATTTCTTAATTGTTACTTCTT
>JAFMBQ010000591.1 GCA_017858365.1 Algoriphagus sp.
TCGTGATATTGGAGGTAGTGAAAACTGAATTACCGGGGCCGCAGGATCCATTATTATTTCCAAACCAACAGCTTACGTCATTGACGATATCAAAAGTGATGTTATTGTTTCCTGGGTTTAAAGGAGTGCCGTATGCACTTCCACTATGATTAGATGCAGTGAGGGACAACGTATAAGTTCTTGTCTGTCCAGCCGCCAGATTTCCAGCATTGGTTCTGATGTAATAGTCTCCCCAATTATTCCACTTCACTCCGATATTGACATCGGGGGATGCATCCGTCCAGGTGGCTGTTCCAGCATTCCTTATTGTTACCGTTACATCACGTGTTTCTCCGGCACACCAAGTAGAGGAACCGAAATTTGCAGATGTAATTTGTGCTAAATACGCTGGGGTAAATGGTCTAAGCGCCAGTAGTATAGCTCCACTTCTCGCATTATTATTTAAGGTTACTGTACCATTTCCTATTGCTCCTACATTGTTTTTGGTAGCCCATGCTCCACCAATTCCCATATCCAATGAGGCATTAAATGGGTTATCAAAAACCTCATTTAGGGAGGTTGGAGAATTGGATGACCATGAATTATCTGTATGATTTCTATTGTCTGAAAGCATCGTAAGCATGACTATTGCAGCATTGGCTGTAGTCGTGGATATGGAATTTGCAGTAACTGTACTAGAGTTTCCATTTGTTCTGATAGTACCCGGCGCAACATCAAAAGGAGAAGTGGGATCAATTCCCGAGAAAGCCATGATATTACCTTGGATATCATCTGCATCTCCGTCACCCGTAAAAGTAAAATCAGTGGCAGCTACATCTGCTGTAGTTGCGATTTTATAATGAACCGATCCCCACCAACTATCTCCCCCAGTTGAATAGAACTCAACGCCATCAATAGTTGTCCATCCTGTACTAGTTGGATTTGATAAATTATTACTATCGTTATCAGCTTGGTTTATTGTTGCGATCATTAAATCACCAACTGCTAATCCGACCGGTTTAGGTATTACCACATTAGAAGTTGTACTTGTGGCAGATTGGCTATCTCTTAATCCTATCTGCCCAAATACCTGACTCAGCCCTAGGCCAAAAAAAAGAAATAGCAGTCCCACTGCCCAAGACTTAAAAAAGCTTTGGATCAACTTTGATTTAATTGAAGCATCTATCTGCTTTTTCAAAGTGTTAATTTATTGTTGCTTGTATAGAAAAAAAGGTATTTAGGTTTAGCTATTCTTTAGGCCTTCTAATAAATACTGATATTATTCAGTGAATAAATCAATAATAAAAGTTGATTCTTTAACTTTTGCCAAATCGAATATAGTGTAATTAGTATAACCTAAAAAAAAGGTATTTAGAGATACAAAAAATTGATTTTCAATTAGTAAAAAAAGTAATTAATAGAATATTATGTGATTAAAAAAGTTGTGAGTTTTAACTACCTCCTCAAGATTACTTTATGATACTCGCGATTTGCACCCCAAGCGATTTCAATGGTATATACTCCAGAGGCTTTGCCTTCAAAATAGTTACTTACCTGTGTACTCATTTCTTGCATTTGATCTTTTTGAATTAATTCAAACTGACCCGTTGGGGCAATCACGCGTAGTGTTAGCGATTCATCCCTATAAGTAGATGGATCAAGAATTTCTATATTAAATGAATCTCCAGTTGTAGGATTTGGGAATACCTTCCACTTCGAAGTACTAGGAAGAGGTTCTACTTTGATTGACTTGGTGTTACTATACGTAAAGTCTCCATTAAAGTCATATTGTTTTAAGCGGTAGAAGATATTACCTCCACCTACTGGTAGCTTCATATCCGAATAGTTATACGCCACTTCTGAATCGGAAAATCCAGCTCCAGCTACTTCATCGATAGCTTCCCATTCCTTTACGTTGTTCACAGAGCGTTCGATTTCAAAATGCGAGTTTTCCCATTCTTTGGCTGTAGCCCAAGAGAGTTCGCCTGTTCGGGCCTGAGAATTATAATTACTATTGAAATAGAGGTATTCAATTGGAAGGATTCTGGCAATTTCATATCTAACTAGCACTACGCCCTTTGCTCCTTTTCCTCCATTTTCTGTGCCACTATGACCACCGCCACCACCACCTGATCCGGGTGTTTGACCTTCCTGACCTGATCCATTATATGCTCCATTTCCACCTGCACCAATACTTCCGCCAAGTGCTGTAAAGGTAGTGTTACTACCGCCACCGCCACCGGCACTGAAGAATCTCACTCTGTCAAATTGGTTTAATTGAAGACCATCTCCACCACTTCCACCTCTTTCTGATGAGTTTCCATTAGCGCCTGTTGAGACAGCTCCTCCTCCTCCTCCTCCAGAGTGGGTGTTTCCATTACCTCCATTGCGTCTGCCTGTACCACCGCCATTATCTGAATGAGAAGCTCCTCCTCCCGCTCCATCATATAAGGTTTTTTGAATCATATTGGATTCGTTGGACCTAGATGATGTATTTCCAGAGTCACCTCTTCCTGAGGCATTTCCTCCTCCACCACTGTCAGAACCGCCGCCGCCGCCGCCGCCCGCAGTTAACTTGTAAATGCCACCCGCAGATGTATGGTAAGTGCTACTGGAATTAAATATTGAGGTTTCTCCAGAGCTTCCTTTTTGATCCTTGTCTGTGGAACCAAGTCCTCCTTCACCAATTGAAATCTGAAAAGGAGTATCTGATAGTAATCCGAATACAGCTGCCTCACCTATATTCACAAATGCGTGGACGATACCGCCGCTTCCTCCACCGCCTCCACTATGTGCACCTCCTCCACCAGCTCCACCGATAGCTAAAACTTCAAACTCCAGAAGTCCCTTAGGTGCATTCCAAACGCAATTCTCAAAAAATTCAATAATTACAACTCCTGAAACGGAGCCATCATCAAGGTATTTCCAGCAGTCTCCACTCGGGGGACCTACAGAATCATCACAAGCGTAAGTGAA
>JAFMBQ010000592.1 GCA_017858365.1 Algoriphagus sp.
GGATGCCGTGCCTCGG
Organism: Algoriphagus sp.; assembly: GCA_017858365.1. Classification (GTDB taxonomy): domain Bacteria; phylum Bacteroidota; class Bacteroidia; order Cytophagales; family Cyclobacteriaceae; genus Algoriphagus. The sequence continues at coordinate 17 of JAFMBQ010000592.1, forward strand.
ATTTCCCGGGCTCAAAAGATGGATGCCTTGAGCTCTCAAGCAAACCTTGCAGGATATAAATCAGTCATATTAGGAGCTAATTATCTTGGGAAAATCTTCCCACTATTGATGACGGCCTCTGGTACGATCACACCTGCAAAAGTTTTGATTTTTGGGGCTGGCGTGGCAGGTTTGCAGGCAATTGCTACTGCCAAGCGCTTGGGTGCAATTGTCGAAGTGACTGATGTGCGACCCGAAACCAAAGAGCAAGTAGAATCTCTCGGAGGTAGATTTCTTACCGTAGAGGGAGCAGAGGAAGTAAAAGTTGAAGGAGGTTATGCCGCTGAAGTATCCGCGGAATTTCTGGCGAAGCAGAAAAAACTAATCGAAGATAAAATCAAAGATGCTGATCTGGTCATCACTACCGCTTTGGTGATGGGAAAAAAATCACCGATACTGGTCACCGAAGAAATGGTGAAAAGCATGAAAACAGGTTCCGTAATCGTCGATATGGCCGTGGAATCCGGGGGGAATTGTGAAATCTCAGAAATCAACAAAACAGTGGTCAAACACGGGGTAACCCTCGTTGGGGAATCTAATTTGCCAGCTTTGCTTCCAGTGAATGCAAGTCTATTGTATTCCACGAATATCAGCACACTGCTTCTTCACCTTAGTACCAAGGATGGATTGAATCTTGACTTTGACGAAGAAATCACCAGAGGATCAGTAATTACCCATGCCGGTGTTTTGATCCATAAATTCACTAAAAAAATCTTGAATCTTTAACCCCAATCTTATGAATGCAGATTCACTACTCATACTTATTTATATTCTAGTCTTGGCAAGTTACCTCGGCTTCGAACTGATCACCAAAGTGCCCCCCACGCTTCACACGCCGTTGATGTCGGGTTCGAATGCAATCTCAGGAATTACCATCGTCGGTGCGTTGATTGCTTGTAATGAAATGGGATATAGTACACTAAGCAAATGGCTCGGAATGCTAGCCTTGATTTTGGCCACTATCAACGTCGTCGGCGGCTACATGGTGACAGATCGTATGCTTAAAATGTTTAAGAAGAAATGAGCATACTCATCCAAGTTGCCTACTTGATCTCCTCGATTCTGTTTATCCTCGGGATTAAAAAATTGGGTAAAACCAAAAGCGCCCGTGAGGGAAATATTTATTCGGCTGTTGGGATGCTGCTTGCGATTGCAGCGACATTGGTTACCCTGAATATTCTCTCTTGTGTAGAGATTTTTGTGTGTATCCTGATTGGAGGAGCTATTGGTCTTTACATTTCTCAGAAAGTGGAAATGACCAAAATTCCGGAGATGGTTGCACTGTTCAATGGTTTCGGGGGATTGGCTTCTTTTGCGGTTGCGCTTTCAGATTATTTCTTGAAGACCCAGTCAGTAGATACTTATCCCGACTCAATAAATGCGATCAGTATTATTGTTTCTGTTTTGATTGGGGGCATTACGTTCACGGGATCGATGATTGCCTATCTAAAATTGGATGGAAAAATCTCAGGTTCACCGATTACTTTCAAAGGACAGCATCCCCTTAACTTGATTTTGCTTATTGCCTTTATAGTCGCCGGTGTTCTTGCTTATTTAAACCCTGGAGACCAAATTTTCATGATTGGGCTGATCGTGATTTCTTTGCTATTAGGCATCCTAACTGTAATCCCTATCGGTGGAGCAGATATGCCGGTGGTCATCTCTTTATTGAATTCTTATTCTGGAATGGCAGCTTGTGCGACAGGTTTTATCCTTAATAATAATGTGTTGATCGTGGCAGGTTCACTGGTTGGGGCTTCAGGAATCATCCTGACTCAGATCATGTGCAAAGCCATGAACCGATCCTTGACCAATGTACTGCTTGGAGGATTTGGACAGACTGTTTCCGGCCCAGCCGCTGATGGTCCGCAGATCGTGGTTAAGGAAATTGGAGTGGAGGAGACAGCGATGTTATTTGATTCTGTTTCTTCGGTATTGGTGGTCCCTGGTTATGGAATGGCTGTAGCGCAAGCCCAGCATGTGATTCGGGAATTGATGGAACAATGCGAAAAGCGAAATATAGATTTCAAGTTCGCGATTCATCCGGTGGCCGGTAGAATGCCAGGACATATGAATGTCTTGCTGGCGGAGGCGAATATTTCCTATGATAAATTAATCGAGATGGAGTCCATCAATGATGACTTTCCAAATACCGATTTGGTCTTGGTAGTTGGGGCAAATGATGTGGTCAATCCAGCAGCTCGAACCAACCCACAAAGTCCAATCTATGGCATGCCGATCCTGAATGCAGATAAAGCCAAAACGGTGATTGTATGTAAGCGAAGTATGGGAAAAGGCTATGCAGGAATCGAGAACGAGCTTTTCGGCTATCCAAACTGCCTGATGCTTTTCGGAGATGCGAAGCAGACAATTACTAAAGTGGTGAGTGAGTTGAAGGAAATGTAAGTCAATCTATCTTATTATAAATTTTAAGGTCCAAGTCTTCGGACTTGAACCTTTTTTCATCGCTGCAGTTCGTGTCTTCACGAATCGCAATAGATCTTTTTTAACCACGGAGGTCACAGAGGAAAACACGGAGGACCCGAAGGGTTTTTAACCAAGAAGACAGCAAAGGTTAAAATGAAGGGCTCAAAGGATTTTATTTTGCCTCGCATAGGTTCGTGTATTCACGAATCGGATTCAAAAAATTGTTTAAGCTGCTGAAGCTGTTTTTTTGATGACAAGTTTTTAAAGTAATTGCATTTCAAGTTTAATTTCCTGAGTATCTAACTACTAAAAATAAAGTGTTAGAAAATCAGAATTTTTAGTCAAACTTAATTTGCATTAGTTAATAACTATTTTCTTATTGTAAGAATTTAATTTTTAAATATGATCTTCAAAAACAACCAAAAACAAACTTTTATTAGCTGTTTTTGCTATTTGTAGCATTGC
>JAFMBQ010000593.1 GCA_017858365.1 Algoriphagus sp.
AGCAGATAAAATGTATATCTCAAATATGATATGATATTAAGAGGACACCTCTATGTTTTTAATTAGAAGCCTCACTGTAAGTGACTTTACGATCGAAGCAGATCTGCCCATTCGCCTGCTTCCTCACATTTTAAATTTGACTTTTAAAAAAACCTTTAAAGAATTAATCAACGAGCGAAGAGTGAAATTTGCAAAAGAGAAAATTGAAAGTGGTTTTTTGATTGATTTGACAATAGACACCTTAGCTATTGAATGTGGGTTTAATTCACGAGTTACTTTTTATAACGCTTTCAAAAAAGAGTTGGGTTTAAGTCCCAATCAGTATTGGGCTAAAATCCAGAAAGAATCCAAATTCGTAATGTGAGGAAAATTTGCATATCAGAAGTTTTTTAATAAACGATCAAGCATCATATTTCATTGAGCATGTTGGTATATCAAGAGAGGCAACCCATATTTTATTGACCACAAGGTTCTACACTCAATTTATTGGAATTTTATTTCTATATCTAAAAATCCTTCTTTACTAAAGAGGATTCACTGAGGCTAATTTCAATAAAGCTCAAAACGTCACCCTTTAAATGGAGTCGGCTTGGTCTACCAGATACTAGGCTATTCTTAGTTTTTTTGCGCTTGATACAAATGAATCAATCCCTACAGCTAGAAGTAAAACTAAGCAGGTTTTGACCTGATAAATACAAACAAAACGACTGATAGATTTATTTAAAGGTTTAATCGACTTTTTAGCTTTAAGCGAGCATTTTACTTCTTTTATTCTCTTTAGTACCTCTCTGACTTCCCTCCTAACCTAGCATTGATTCCAGTTGAAATAATAAAACATAAGGTCAACTTCCTCCACAAAGCGGACTACATCAAAACTTCTAGCAGCCTCAGGGCATTGATCCACTCTGGCGATCTAGCGCTCTATAAATCATGCTTTTTCATTGACCTATTAAATCTGATAACGCATTTCCAACTTTCAAATTGGACACCTTTAGAAAAAATTACAATCCCTGTTACACATTATTTACAAATTAGAGTAGAAAGTAACCAGAACTATGAAAAAACAATAAATTACAATTAATTGTAGGCTTGAAGAATAACACCAAAAAAGTCACCTCAATAATTAAAATAACAGGAATTAGATCAAAAAAATCCATAACAACTTCTCAAAAAATCAATTTCAATTTGATTAAAAAGGATTCATTCGGATTCCTGAACTATTAGGTGATTTAAGGATGGCAAAACAAAATAAAACCACAGTAATTTTTATAGACAATAATCAAAAAATCAGGAAACCTGTATTAATACCCACTTTTTTCTTAAAATATTGGAAGTTTTTCTTTGGAGGTTTTTTTGTATTTTTAGGGATAAGTATGTACACATTTGTGTTAGTAATAAAACAATATTCCATACTCCAAGAAAAAGAAATAAAATCTCTTACAAAAAAGACAGAGGTTTATTCAGAAAAGCTAGTCCAACAATATGATTTTGTAACTGAGCAAATTACAGAGGTAAACAACTTGCTAAAAAGTAAAGGATTAAAGGAAGTGAATTTAAATAAGCCCCTTGAGAACCCAAAATTTAACTTGCCTTCTGAAGACATAAATAAAAATTTATTTTCACAATATTTTAAGGATATCAAAAAGACAATATCCAATACCCCTCTTGGCTCTCCAATGCTAGGACATATCAGCTCAAATTTTGGTAGTAGAAACAATCCTTTTGATGGGATTAACTTAGAAAATCACGCCGGATTAGACATAAAGGGAGAGCATGGAACACCGGTAAAAAGTACAGCAAACGGAAAAGTTATTTTTGCTGGTTACAAAGGTGCCTATGGGAATTTAGTAATCGTACAACATGGCGAAGACTTTGAGACCTATTACGGACACCTTTCTAAAATATTGGTTAAGGAAAACCAAAATATAAAAGTCAACGCAATTATTGGTAATGTAGGATCTACTGGGCGATCTACCGGACCTCACCTACACTATGAAATACGAAAAAGCGGGAAAACAATAAATCCACAAACCTATTTAGATTTGAATTAAAATGTTCAAAAAAAACAAAAAACCACTCGCAACTCTTTTGAATCAGGCAGAAATAGTAACTATTATCGGCGAAGATATTGAAGTAATAGGAAATATAAAAAGTAATAGCTACGCCAGAATAGAAGGCAAAATAATAGGCAATGTAAGCATAGAAAAAGGAATTGTTTTAGGAGAAAAAGGATTTATCAAGGGCAATATTGAATCAGAAATGGCCGTCATATTTGGGACAGTGAATGGAAATATCAAAGTCAAACAACTTGAAATAAAGCGGACCGGCTGTATTAACGGAGATTTAAAAGTGGATGAACTCAGCATGGAAATGGGTGCGAACTACAATGGTAAATTGGATATGAAAAATATTAATTCAAAAGTAATTGAAAACGGATCTATAACAGAATCAAAACAAATCGACAAGACATTCCTTTAGTGAACGCTACTGATATACTAAAAGTCTAACTATTTATTGCCTAGAAAAAACTTTCACAAGCATCTTTGCCACTAATCCAGAAGTACATCTAAAGTTGAGTCCAAAAGTCTTTCAGATTTATTCTAAATCATAACTAATCTAGCACTCATCCAGCTAATCAAAACTTAGAAGACAATAAAGTATCGGAATAGTAGAGCCACAAGAAATCAAAATGATTCTACCGGTAATTTCATGTGTTTATAATTTGATTTTTAATGGCCACATGGAATCTTCGCAAGCATTATAATCATACCTCTGTGTGTCGCTTTGGGTCATGCTCGATTTCATCTGTTTATAATTTTTCTTTAAGGTCATATGAAATCTCGCATTTCTGATAATCATACCAGTGTATGACGGTTCTCATCATGCTCTATTTCATGTGTTTATAATTTGTCTTTTATGGTCACATGGAATCTCGCAGCACTTA
>JAFMBQ010000065.1 GCA_017858365.1 Algoriphagus sp.
TCCCATGGAGAAAAATCGCCATCTGTCATGGACTGCAGGTGCAAAGCGAAAGATAAAAGCGGTGGCGATGTAAAACATCAGCAAAAGGATCAGAAACTTTAAGCTCGAAAAGAGAAAGTACATGAACCCTGAATTGAAAAGCTGCATCTCATCTAATCTGCTGATGAAAATATTCCCAATAATCATTACTGTACTGGCGGCAAAAACCGTCAAGGCCAAAATAATCACGATACTCACAGCAATCCAGCGGCTCTGCAAAAAACTTCGGTTTTCTTTGGTTTGATATACCGAATTGAATGAGCTCATCATTGACATTGCTCCCTGAGTCGACGCAAAGAGTGCAAAGAAAAACCCAAAGGAAAGTAAGCTTTGACGGGGTTTGGATACAATATCCATAATAGTACCCTCCGTCTGAGAGTAAATTTCTCCCGGTAAAATCTCCGCTACAAAATTCAGAATATTCTGCGTGGTGATGTAGGGAAAGAAATCCTGCATGTAGGGGATTAAATTAAGCAGGAAGATCAAAAGTGGAAATAGGGCAATAGTGAAGCTGAAGGCCATCGATCCCGCACGCTCATTTATGTTGTCTTTTTGCAATTGAAGCAAAAATATTCTCCCTAGCTCATAAAGGTTTTTGGCAGGGTCGCCGAGATGTATCTTTTTCAATCGCTGGGCTTGCCAGAGAGCCTTGATTTGTACACGTTGGATTTTTCGCTTGATCAATTTGACTTCTTAAAAATACGGTTTCAATAAATCTAACAAATTATGGGGAGGTCTGGTCGGCTTATGACTGTCTTTTTTAAGGAAGGTGAGCGTGGTCCATCCTTCAGTAATCAATTCATTGGCCTCATTAAATACCTCATATTCAAATTTAATCCGAACTCCTGGAAGTGTTGGGATCCTAGTTTTGATGGTTAAAAGCTCATCGTATTTACCCGGTTTCAGGTAACGGATATTGCTTTCCAAGACTGGCATCATGACTCCTTCATCCTCCATTCCCTTGTAAGAAAACCCGGAGCTCCGCATAGCTTCTACCCGAGCTACCTCAAAATACATGGCATAATTACCATAGTAGACGTAGCCCATTTGGTCAGTTTCTGCATAGCGTACACGAATTTGGGTTTCAGCAGTAAACATGATTAGAAGATTTTTGCGGCGTTCAAAGCGGCCTGATACCTTCTAGCGTTTGAATTGTGCTGCGCCAGATTAGTAGCAAATGAATGGTATCCGGAAAAGTCCTCTTTTGCACAAAAATACAGGTAATCATGTGTTTTTGCATTCAGAACAGCATCGAGGGAATTAATATCTGGCAGATTGATCGGCCCTGGGGGAAGTCCAGCGTACTTATAGGTATTGTAAGGGCTGTCAATCGCTTTATGAATATTCAGAATTCGCTTCAAAGTAAAATCACCTGTTGCAAAGACCAAAGTAGGGTCAGCTTGAAGTGGCATTCCAATTCGCATTCGGTTGAGATACACTCCAGCTATGGTAGGGCGCTCATCCGCTTTCTGGCTTTCAGCCTGCACGATAGAAGCAAGGGTGCTGACTTCTTTTTGAGTCAAACCCAGTGCTTGAGCCTTTTGCTTTCTTTCATCCGTCCAAAAAGATTGATATTCTTTGTACATCCGATCAAAAAGTTCTTCCGGACTGGTGTTCCACCAAAACTCATAGGTGTTTGGTACAAACATGCTCATTACCGTCTCTTCATTGAAGTCAAACTTTCGGATGTAAACGGAATCTTTTAAAATTGCCAGAAATTGATCTTCAGTCACTTCCAGATTAGCAGTGATTTTTTCAGCGAGGTCCTCCTTTGTGCGGACGTTATTGAATGTGATCCGAACGGGGCTTTGATTTCCCGAGCGGAGTTTTCGGACTAGTTGCAGGTTGGTCATCTTAGGGTCAAGAATATACAATCCGGGCTTTACCGCTTCCTGATAGCCAAGGACTTTTGCCACGAAGCTGAAACTCAAGATATCTGTGACCACGCCATCATCATAAAGTTGATCTGATACTGTTTTGAAAACTGCATTGCTTGAGATTTTCAACGCGTAAGGTTGATCAGTTTCAGTCAGGATATTTGGGCTGAAGAAAACCTGATAGAAATAAAAACTCATCGAAATGGTGATCACAGAGACCGAGATGAGGAGTACTAGGTAGATATTTCTCTTTTTGTCGCTAATCATATTGCCCCAAAAATAAGGATTAAAGGTAGAATTCTACATGAAAAGCTTGGGTTCAAATTTTCATTTTGGGTAATAAAGTCAATTTTGATGGTTGGTTTAGATTAAAAAAGGAAAATAGAACGTACTTCCTCTTTTAAAATCGCATCAAATTTTTTGCTAAAAGAACGAAGAACCCTTTCCTTTGTAGTCATGACTTTTTCTTCTAAAAAAGCACAGATTCCAGTTACCTGTATACTTCTTTTCCATCAAGGGAAAATTCTCGCTGCTCAGCGATCTTCTCATATGGATCTACCGTTACTTTGGGAGTTTCCCGGCGGGAAAGTTGAAAAAGGGGAGTCAGAAAAAGCTTGTATTCTTCGTGAAATCAAGGAAGAACTGGGGATTGAAATTGAGGTTTTGGAGCGAGTAGGGGAATTTGATTACGTCTATTCTGAGGAAAAATCAATCCGATTGATCCCTTTTCTAGCAGTCTGGAAATCTAAAGAAATCATTTTGCTGGAACATTTACAAATCTCTTGGATAGGCAAATCTGATCTAAATACCCTAGATTGGGCACCTGCGGATCTTCCCATAGTCGAGTATTTGGAACGAAATTGGGAGGAGTTTCAAAAAAAAATCGCTTAATTATCCTATTAAGAATTAAATCAATGCCTGCTGAATTCATAAAATTGTATGAGGAGAATCCTGATCCACGCCGGATCAGTCAGATCGTGGATATCCTGCGGAATGGGGGTGTGGTGATCTATCCGACCGATACAGTTTATGGAATGGGTTGCGATATCACTAGCCAAAAAGCCATCGATCGGATCTGTAAAATCAAGGGAATCAACCCTAAAAAGCATAATTTCTCTATGATCTGTGCTGACCTGAGCAATATTGCCGACTTTACCCGAATCATCACCAAGCCAGTTTTCAAATTAATGAAAAAGGCTTTTCCTGGCCCGTTTACTTTTATTCTTGATGCGAGTAATCAGGTCCCTAAAATCCTGCACAGCAAGAAAAAAACCATTGGTATCAGAATCCCAAATCATAGCATTCCTCTTATTTTGGTTAAAGAACTTGGCAATCCAATCCTGACGACCTCGATTAATGATGAAGATGAGGTAGTTGAATACAGCACTGATCCGGAATTGATTTTTGAAAAATATGAGAATCTGGTCGATGTGGTGATCGATGGAGGCTATGGGCAAAACATCGCATCCACAATTTTGGATTGCACGGGGAATGAAATCGAAATTTTAAGACAAGGCCTCGGAAAGTTGGAGGATATCGAATAGTATGAAAAGAGTTCTTGCAGACCTTCACTATTTCCCTAGTCTAGAATTTTTTACAGCTATCCTCGATTCTGATGAGCTCTTGTTCTCGTCTTCGGATCGCTACCAGAGGCAATCTTTTTTCAACCGTTGCCAAATTCGGCTAGCCAATAAAGTCGAAACGCTAAGTGTGCCGATCGTGGGACGGAGACCGAAGATTAGCCAGTCGGCTATTCGAATCGATTATGAGCAGAATTGGGAGAAAATTCACTTGCGGGGAATTCAAAGTGCCTATGGTAAAGCTCCTTTTTACGAATTTTATTTCCCCTATTTTGAAGCAGTCTATCAAAAAAAACATGAATTTCTTTGGGATTTGAATTGGGATCTCCTGACAATCTGTCTCAAGCTTTTGGGCTTACCTGTCAAGATTGGTATGCTAAATGAGGTGAGCTTTTCAACTGAAATTCAAGATATAAGACGCCTAATTAGCCCCTCAGCCCATTTTTCTGAGCGAGATTTCTACACCCCACAAACCTATTTTCAACTCTTTGGCTCAGACTTTGAGTCTAACCTGAGCGTTCTGGATTTGTTGTTTTGCGAAGGACCCGCTTCAAAAAGCGTTTTGCTAAAGTCTGCAAAAAAAGACTGAACATTCTTCAAAAGGATTGTGTTTTTAAAACAAATTCGGTAACATACGTACAGGATAATTAAACATTCAGATAGGATTTAAATGGAAGCAAAATTTTCGAATAGAGTCAAAGAGGTAATCTCTCTTAGCCGCGAAGAAGCTCTTCGTCTGGGACATGATTACATTGGCACAGAGCACCTTTTGCTAGGGATGATCCGTGAAGGGGAGGGAGTTGCTGTTTCCATACTTAAGAAACTTGGCGTACCGATGGACGAACTAAGAAGCGCCATCGAGCGTGCCGTAAAGGGCACTGCAAATCATAATGTGAAAAATATGGCAAATATTCCACTGACTCGTCAGTCGGAAAAAGTGCTTAAAATCACATATTTGGAAGCAAAAATCTTCAAAAGTCAGTTGATCGGAACAGAGCATTTGTTGCTATCAATCCTGAGAGATGAAGATAATATTGCTACTCAAATTTTGAATAAATTTGAAATCAATTACGATTCCGTGAAGGAAATGCTCGAAATGTCTGGTGATTCCAGCGTTCCAAGAGCAAAAGCCGAAGCAGAAGACGGAGATGATGACGGATCAAAGCTGTTCGGTTCGAGCAGTGGTGGTTCAGGCACTCAAAAGCCAGGAGCTGAAAAATCAAGGACTCCAGTTTTGGATAATTTCGGAAGAGATTTGACCAAAATGGCAGAGGACGATAAGCTCGATCCAATTATTGGCCGTGAGAAAGAAATTGAGCGAGTAGCCCAGATTCTTTCCCGAAGAAAGAAAAACAACCCTATTCTGATAGGAGAACCTGGCGTAGGTAAGACTGCGATTGCAGAAGGCCTTGCGCTGAGGATTATTCAAAAGAAAGTATCTCGTGTACTCTTCAATAAACGAGTAGTTACGCTTGATTTGGCTTCTTTGGTTGCTGGCACAAAATACCGTGGCCAGTTTGAGGAGAGAATGAAAGCAGTAATGAATGAATTGGAGAAATCTCCAAGTGTCATTCTCTTTATTGACGAGCTACATACGATTGTAGGAGCAGGTGGTGCATCAGGTTCTCTTGATGCTTCCAATATGTTCAAGCCAGCTTTGGCACGTGGAGAGATCCAATGTATCGGAGCGACTACTTTGGATGAGTACAGACAGTATATAGAGAAGGACGGTGCACTAGCGCGAAGATTCCAGATGGTTATGGTGGATGCCACCACGCCGGATGAGACGATTCAAATCCTTCACAATATTAAAGACAAGTATGAGGATCACCATAATGTGAACTATACAGATGCGGCGATTGAAGCATGCGTGAAATTGTCTGATCGATATATTTCAGATCGATTCCTTCCAGATAAGGCAATTGATATTTTGGATGAGTCGGGTGCACGAGTTCACATCAAAAACATCCATGTTCCTGAGGAGATTTTAACGCTTGAGGCTGATGTGGAAAATATTAAAATAGAAAAGAATAGGGTAGTGAAATCTCAGAAATACGAGGAAGCTGCCCAGCTTAGAGATAAAGAGAAAAAACTACTTGAGCAGCTGGAAATAGCCAAAAACAAGTGGGAAGAAGAAAGTAAGTCTAAGAGATTTACAGTAGAAGAAGATAATGTTGCCGAGGTGATAGCAATGATGACTGGAATACCTGCTAAGCGAATCGCTCAGAAGGAAGGACTGAAATTGCTAAGCATGAATGATGATTTGGCTGGGAAGGTTATCGGTCAAGATGAAGCAATTAAGAAACTTACCAAAGCGATTCAACGAACTAGAGTTGGACTGAAAGACCCAAAGAAGCCGATCGGTTCCTTTATATTCTTAGGACCAACAGGAGTCGGAAAAACCGAGTTGGCAAAGATGCTGGCTAATTACCTTTTCGACAAAGAAGATTCGCTAATCCGAATTGATATGTCTGAGTATATGGAAAAATTCTCTGTATCTCGATTGGTAGGAGCACCTCCAGGCTATGTAGGTTATGAAGAAGGTGGTCAGCTGACCGAGAAAGTTAGAAGAAAGCCGTATTCAGTTGTACTTTTGGATGAGATTGAAAAAGCGCATCCAGATGTGTTCAATATTCTGCTTCAAGTATTAGATGATGGCGTTCTTACAGATGGACTAGGTAGAAAAGTTGATTTTAGAAATACGATTATCATCATGACTTCAAATATTGGAGTTCGTGATCTGAAAGATTTCGGTGCAGGAATTGGTTTTGCCAATAAGGCGAAATCAGATAATATGGATGATGTGATTAAATCCACGATCCAATCTGCTCTGAAAAAAGCCTTCAGTCCTGAATTCTTGAATAGATTGGATGATGTGGTTGTCTTTAATTCATTGACAAGAGAGCATATCTTCAAGATCATCGATATCAGTCTTGGTAAACTATTCTCTAGAATTACTGATCTTGGTTATAAAATTGAACTGACCGATAAGGCAAAAGAATTCTTAGCTGAGAAAGGTTATGATCAACAATATGGGGCAAGACCATTGAACAGAGCAATCCAAAAGTACTTGGAAGATGCAGTTGCTGAGGAAATTCTTAAAGGAGATCTTTCGGAAGGGGACGTGATTATGGCAGACTACCCAGGAGAAGGTGCTGAACTGAATATCATGGTAAAGAAGAAAGAAAAAGCGGAATAGTTTCCGAAATAATAGAAAAGAAAAAGTCCAAATCTTAATTGATTTGGACTTTTTTTGTGTCGATAGAAGCCAGTCTAACTAAGTATAGATTTAATCTTTTTGTCGCTATTTAAATTGAAAGCACAAAAAAGAGCAGTGCTACTCCCAAGACTAAAACCATCTTTTGAGCTTTTTCTTTATTCTCCTGGCTTATTTTTCGTTTTCTAAGTACCAAAACAGCTAAACTTAATCCCATCAATTGAAGAAGTAAACTTACCCCGTTGATTGGCCCCATGGGTGCTTGATAATGAAGTATGTTTGTGTTTAGGATAGAAAGTGTCCCAAGAATGATTCCAGTGATTCCCAAAAGAAAGGATCGTTGTAATAATACTTTTTCTGGGTGATTAGTCCACTTCATAGGTTGTTATTTAGCGCTCGAAGGTAAGGAAATCTCAATCTTATTTCGTAGGAGTTGAAATTTGAGCTTTGCGATTGGAGAAATAGGCTGCAATTTCTTTCTCAGACAAGGTGTTTAGTGTCATTTCTTTGGTTAGCCCTCCTTTTCTTCCAACCAAAACACCGTATTTCATGTCATCATAGCCATCCATCTCATGCGCATCCGGATTGATGGAAAGTTTTACGCCTTGCTGCAAGGCATAGCTAACCCATCGCCAATCCAAATCCAATCGCCATGGATTGGCGTTGATTTCTATCACTACATGATTAGCAGCACAGGCATCGATGATCGATTTGTGATCAATCGGATACCCAGCTCTTCGAAGTAGCAGCCTGCCTGTAGGATGGCCAAGTATGGTCGTATAGGGATTTTCAATTGCGGTGATCAATCTATGTGTCGCTTTTCGGATATCCATATTCAATACTGAATGGATTGAAGAAACGATAAAATCAAATTTTGCCAGCGTATCGTCGGGATAATCCAATTTTCCATCTGGAAGAATATCACTTTCTATTCCTTTGAAAATTCGGAATGGTGCTAATTCGAGATTCAATTCATCGATTTCGGCATGTTGTTTTAATACTTTTTCAATTTCCAATCCTCCGGCATAGAAGGCCGTGCGGCTATGGTCTGAAATACCCAAGTACTCAAACCCCAAATTCTTACAATGTTCTGCCATTTGCCGAAGGCTATGCTTACCATCGCTGTAGGTGGAGTGATTGTGTAAAATTCCTTTCAAATCAGACTCCTTAAGTAATTCTGGGATCTCATTGGCCTTTGCCAAAGCAACTTCACCAAAGCCTTCTCGCATTTCTACTGGGATGTATTGAAGTTCGTTGACCCTAAAAAAATCCTCCTCTGAGTCATAATTTCTTTTTGCGAGCTTCTCTGAGATACTTTCTTTTTCATCTACCAGTTCTGCAAGGTGACCTGGAGAAGCGATAAGTGTAAGCTTTTTCCAAAGAAAATCCTTCTTGGTCGTAAAGTGAATGGTAACTTTCAAATTCACTTCTTTCAAAGTTCCTCGCCAAGAAAATGGACTGGATTGACTTAAATCCCATGTGATGGTTTCGAGTGATTTTAACTTTTCTTTTCCGCCAAATAAAGAATCCAAACCGATCAGAAATTCAGCTTCGGAAATGATTTCCATTTTTCTGGCAAAATCCCCAACGAGAGCAACAGCTGCCTCTGGATAAAGCTCTTGAAGTTCCTTTTCAAAATCTCCTATTCTTATCTCAATATCTGCATAGAGCCATTTCCCAGCATTTGATGCTTTGAATTCCAGATTTTGTATGATGGTATCTTGGGTTTTTTCTCCGAATCCTTTGATTTTAGCCACTTTACCTGATTGACAAGCTTCCATCAATTCATGCGTGGAGGTGATTCCAAGTTCGTCCCAAATGGTTTTTACTTTTTTAGGACCTAGTCCTTTGATTTGAAGTATTTCAAGGATGCCCTCTGGTGTTTTTTCCAAAAGTTGATCCAAATAGTCAAAAGATTCGCGGGACTTTAATTGCTCGATGGATTCCAAAATACTTTTCCCAACTCCAGGGATTTGAGAAAGTTCGGCACTTGAAAGCTCCATAATATCCTGATCTCCACGTTCCAGTGAGTTGAGCGCACCCTGATAACTCCTGATTTTGAAGGAATTTTCATCATGAAGCTCCATCAGTTGAATGCAGAGCTTAAGTCTTTTAAGTAAAGTTTTGTGATCCAAAATATATAGTATTCGTTAGTGCTTGAAGACAATTGTCTTCAAATTGAGTTTCAATTTAAGTCGTTAAGAGTTAACTTAAAATTGAAATCAAAGATTTTCAACTGAGGCTATAAATTAAATTGAAAATGAATTATTGGCTGGTAAAGTCAGAACCGAATTCTTACGCTTGGAATGATTTGAGAACCAAGTCAGAAGATATTTGGGATGGCGTGAGAAACTATCAAGCTCGAAATTTCATGAAGGAAATGAAATTGGGCGATCAAGTATTTTTCTACCATAGCGGAAAGGAAAAAGCAATAGTTGGTTTGGCCGAGGTAAGTGAGGAAGCTTTTCCAGACCCTAAGGATCTAGATTTCGTTGCAGTAAAGATCAAATCCAAACAGCCCTTTAAAAATCCAGTTAGTTTAATAGCGATCAAGTCAACGGATCTGTTATCCGAATTATTACTAATCAAGCAATCGAGACTTTCCGTGATGCCAATAGGAAAAGTTGAGGCAGACATCCTAATGAAAATGAGTGTATGAGAATTATAGTTTTATTCGTTCTATTAGCTGTCGCTTCTAATGAGCTTCTCGCTCAGGTGAGGTGGATTAGTCGATTTGAGGTCCCTTCAGGCTTATATGATCCTGGCTTTCAAATGTCGCCTTCAAAAGACGGGATCGTATCTTTTCGTACGATTTCTCCCAATGGGCTGAGCTTTAACAAAGTCTTCCAATATTTTACTTCAGATTTCCAACTTAATAGTGCCAGTGGACTGGTAGAATATCCGATCAGGGAAGCCTATGACATGCTGGGCTACGACACGGATGGGAATCAGCTTTATATTTTATTCCGAAAAGGAAGTTCGCTTTCTGCTGAGAAATATATTTTACGGATTGATCTCGATACCAAACAAGGCTATGAATACAGCGTGGAAAATCTGCTGGATATGGAGCTAGTCGAGTTTTTGGTACTGAGTGATCAGGCGCTCTTTATGGGGAATGCAGATAATCGACCTGTAATTCAACTGCTTGATTTGAAAAATAAAAATATCCAAACGTTTCAGGGATTTTACAATGATGAAACTCAGATTCTACAGATTAAAAAGCGACCAGAATTAGAAGCTTTGGAAGTGGTATTGAGTAGAAAAACTCCCTATCGAAATCGTGAAGTGAGTATAAACACCTATGACTTCCAAGGGAATTTGGTACGGGAAATCAAAGTAGAAAATTTCGGAGATCTTGGTCAAGAGATTTTGGATGGGGTTTTAGTAGAAAAGGAGGATTACCAAAAAGTGATGATAGGCTCTTTTGGGGATGATCGACGAGATTCTTATCAAGGGATGTACATTATGGATATCAATCAATTTGGCGAATATGAATTCAAAAAATATACCCTTGGAGATTTTCCCAATTTTTTCAATTACCTCAATGAGCGTGCAAAAGACAAGAGGGACAAAGAGGTGATGTCGAATTTGGAAAAAGGGAAGATTCCGTCTATTCGGAATTACTATTCGGTCCGCAATATTCAGCAAACTGAAGATGCTTATTTTATTTACTTTGATCAATTTTCTATCAAAAGTGCTAGAGGGGCTAATCCGCTTTTTTCGCCCACAAGTGGTTACAGAAACAATACTTGGAATAGAACAGGGTATGATCCCAATATTCAGGATTTTATTACTTCAAGTGCATATAATAGACCTCCGGGAGTTTATCAGGTTATTCCGGAGTATCAATATCTCTCAGCACACTTCATGAAAGTAGCGAAGACGGGTCAAGTGATATGGGATAATGCAGCGACTTACGACGGATTGATCACCACCTATCCAGAAGCGTTTGGCGAAGTGGCTGTTGTCGGGGATGAATATTATCACATGTATGTGCGCGACTTGATGATCAAATTGAGCTATTTCAAAAATGGCATTAAGATTTTTGAACACTTGGATTTTGAACTTAAGTTATCGGACGAAGAGGAACGAATCGCAACGACCAATCCATCAAGCCTCCGATTGATCCATTGGTATGATCGGTATTATTTACTTTCAGGAACTCAGAAAATTCGATATCTAAAAGAATCTGGAGGCCAGGAAACTCGGGAGGTTTATTTCTTAGCAAAGATTCTTGTGGATGGGGAATTGTATCAGCCTATGCCGACCTTGGACTAGATTTATTTTTTATATTTACCCCCAAATCTACCCCATGCAAAAGCGACTAGTCTTAGACGAAGGACAGATTCAGATCATACTCAGAAGGTTCTGTCATCAGTTGATCGAGAATCATGATAATTTTGATAATACCGTATTATTGGGTTTACAGCCCCGGGGGCCAATTTTATTGGATAAAATCGTCAATCTTTTGGAGGAAATTTCAGGAGTGAAGGTGCCATCAGGTTATTTGGATGCTACCTTTCATCGAGATGATTTTCGCAGAAGAGATTTACCCCTAAAAGCCAATGAGACCAAAATTGATTTTTTGGTAGAAGGAAAAAAAGTAATTCTTGTAGATGATGTACTCTACAAAGGAAGATCTGTTCGAGCAGCTATGGATGCTATGATTGCATTTGGCAGACCTCAAAAAGTGGAGCTGATGGTTCTGGTAGATCGAAAATTAACCCGAGACTATCCAATTATGCCAGATTATTACGGTACGAGAGTTAATACGCTAGAAAGTCAATATGTAGTCGTAGAATGGGCAGATCAAGGATATGAAAAAGATGCTATTTGGCTCACTGAGAAAGTAAAATCATGACAATGTCGCAACTAAGTACCAGACACCTTTTAGGAATCAAGAATATCACCGAGAATGATGTCCAGCTGATTTTGGAAACAGCTGCTAATTTTAAAGAAGTGATCAATAGGCCAATCAAAAAAGTGCCCTCACTTCGAGATATCACCATTGCCAACATATTTTTTGAAAATTCCACACGGACTCGTTTATCCTTTGAGCTAGCAGAAAAACGACTTTCGGCAGATGTGGTGAATTTCTCTTCCAGCAACTCCTCGGTGAAAAAAGGCGAGACGCTCGTGGATACAGTTAATAATATTTTGGCGATGAAAGTGGATATGGTGGTCATGCGCCATGCTAGCCCCGGAGCTCCGCATTTCCTTTCCAGAAATGTAAAGGCCAATATTGTCAATGCCGGAGACGGTACGCATGAGCACCCAACCCAGGCACTTTTGGATGCCTATTCTATCAAAGAGAAATTTGGAGAGGTAGCTGGGAAGAAAGTCGCAATAATTGGAGATATTTTACATTCGAGAGTAGCATTATCTAATATTTTCTGCCTTCAAAAGCTAGGTGCGGAAGTGATGGTTTGTGGACCGATCACCTTACTCCCAAAGCATATTGAAAGCCTAGGAGTAAAAGTAGAATTGGACGTGAAAAAGGCACTGCAATGGTGTGACGTGGCAAACGTATTACGAATTCAGCTGGAACGCCAGCAAATCAAATATTTCCCAAGCCTTCGAGAATACTCGCTTTATTATGGAATTAATAAAAAGCTCCTTTCGGAACTGGACAAAGAGATCGTAATCATGCACCCAGGACCGATCAATCGTGGCGTAGAATTGAATTCCGATGTCGCAGATTCAGATCAGGCGATTATTTTGGATCAAGTAGAAAATGGTGTTGCAGTCCGAATGGCAGTTTTATACTTGCTTGCTGGTGCCAGGGGGTAGAAAGATTGTGTGATTCACATCTTCCAAATAAAAATTAAAGGATGTATGAACATTTATTTTGATTCATACATCCTTATTCTTTTTCTAGAAATTGGAATTATTTCTCCATTTTCCTCCTCCCACATAAAAGCCTAGGGTGAATCCAAAATACTGATTTCCTGCTTCTCCTATGACTTGCCCTGAGGTATTTTGGAGATCGCTTTTTGGTACAAAATTGTATTCAGCGCCCATCCTAAATTTGCCTAATTCCACTCCGGCTCGAACCATCGGAGCCCATTTAAAATCTGCATCTAGGTTTCCGATATCATCTGGATTATCAAAATCACCATTTTTCACATCCAAATTACTTAGTGTGTAATAGCCATATCCTACACCGATGAATGGAGCTACTTTGCTCTTGCCATTATTGAAATAATAATCAAAAGTACCTGAAATAGAAACATTTGCAGAAACTTCCCCTTCATAGTCCTTTGTGAAATCATAATAGGTCACATCTTTGGCTATGCCTGCCACCCCAAATCGTATTCCTAGGTTCATTCTATTATTCAGATTGACTTTTGGTTCCAAATTTAGAAGTGCCCCAATGCCTCCTCCCTGAGGAATTGCAGGTCCAAGATCCATTCCCATACGGAATCTTCCCGCTTGCTGCGCAAAAGTAGTTTGTGCCAGAGCCAAAGTTAGGATAGCGATTAATAGCTTTTTCATAGTCCTTTTTGAGTTAAATTTTATTTTTTTTAAAAATCATACCTCAAAAAGAAGTCCAAAATCATGTAACCTATTAATGATTCCTGTAGTTTTACCCTTAAAATTCTTCTATGTTAACTGTCACCAATCTGATTAAAACTTATGGCAAGCAAAATGCCGTAGACGATATTACTTTTGAACTACAAGGTGGTGAGGTAGTCGGACTCTTAGGTCCAAATGGCGCTGGGAAAAGTACCACCATGAAGTGTATAGTCGGGCTTCTCCGAAAAACCTCCGGGGAAATCACACTTGGTGGATATGATCATTTGACTGTAGAGGCGAAGCGGCTTTTTAGCTATATTCCGGAGACACCTTATGTGTATGATCTTTTGACTGTGCGGGAGCATCTTCAGCTCATCGCTCAGGCCTATAATGTAGTTGATTGGAAAAAGAAAGGGGATGACTTAATGGAGCTTTTTGAGTTGAACGATAAGGCGGAGAAGTTAGGAAGAGATCTTTCCAA
>JAFMBQ010000594.1 GCA_017858365.1 Algoriphagus sp.
TTGTGATTATCCTGCAAGCGCATCGAAAAAGTTAAAATTTTTCGCAAAGGTTCTTGTAAATCATGACTGGCTACATGGGCAAACTGTTCCAACTGGAGATTTGTCTGCTTAAGTTCTTCGAGAGATGATTTCAATTCAGCAGTTCTTTCTATTACTTTATTTTCTAATTCATCGGTAAATGCTTTTAGTTTATGTTCCGCATCTTTTCTTTCGGTAACATCTTCTATCGCAAGAAGTATTAATTGCTCCGCAGTTTTTTCATTCACAATTTGCCGCGCATTCATTAGCATGGTGCGTTCGCCGAGCAGAGGAAATTTGAGCGCTATTTCAAAGTCAGTGAGGCGTTCTTTTTCGGGAAGAATTTTATCAAACAGAGAGCGCATGAGATGATCATCCCACAGATGATTTTGAATCTCATAAAATAATTTCCCCTCGGTATTTTTTTCTTCTAATTCAAATTTTTGGTAAAAGGATGCATTGGCAGTTTTGATGCAAAGTTTGCTATCTAGTATGACAAGCGGTTCTCGTATTGTCGTAATAATACTTTCAGCATAGTGTAGGGTTGCATTAAGTTGTTCTTGCTTGTCAATTAACTCATGATTTACGATGATAAGTTCTTCGTTAGTTGATTGCAGTTCTTCTCTGGATGTTTCTAACTCTTCATTCAAACTTTGCATCTCTTCGTTGCTGCTTTCCAATTCTTCGTTGGCACTTTGCAGTTCTTCATTGGCGGCTTCCATATCCCCAGTAATAGACTGCATGTCTTCACGGGTTTGTGTCAGTTCTTTCTCTAATTCATTGTTTTGAATTTGAGCCAAATCGGCTTTTTCCGAAGATGATTTTTTTTCTAAATTCTTCTGGGGAACTTTTATTTTTTCAAATTGGACTAAGAAGTGAAGATCAACTGAATTGGTAAGCGGTGTGACTTCTATAGTAACAAAATACCGCTCTTCGTTTGATTTGATTTGAATACTTTCTTTGACAACAGATTCTTTGCTTGACTTTGCTTTGTGTATTGCATTTCGCAATTCAAACGCCAAACCTTCTCTAGCCATTTTTATAATGTTGTAGGTTGGCTTACCCTGAGGTTGTTGTAGAAACGGTGTGATGTCACCGTGAATATGAGCGATATCCATTTGCTCATTCACCACCACACTTGGTGGAGACTTCAATAGCATCACTCGTTCAGCACTTTTTCGAAAATCGGTGAGAATAGTTTCCTCTCGGATTGAGGGTTTCTCTTTTGTGACAAAGGATTCTTCTTTGCGCGATGTAGCAACCTGCATGAATCTGCCTGGTACAGGTTTTCTTGAATAAATTTTATCATTCAATACAAAAGGTGAATACAAATTGGAGCAGGCACCAATAGTTTCAGATTTCCCCAACATGAGGAATCCTTTTTCCTTGAGCGCGTAATGAAAAGTGGTTAAGACTTTTTTCTGCAAAAAAGTATCCATGTAAATAAGCACATTGCGGCAACTGATTAAATCCATTTTTGAAAATGGGGGGTCTTTCAAAAAGTTATGAGGAGCGAATATGCATAAATCACGAACAATTTTTCTCAGCTCATAGCCGATGGAGGTTTTTATAAAATATTTTATGAGCAGTTTTTCAGGAATATTTTCCACGTCAGCTTTGGTATATATTGCCGCGCGAGCTTTTTTAATTGCTTTATCAGATATATCACTTGCAAAGATTTGAATTTTTTTCTCCGTAGATTTTTCCCCTAAAAATTCGAGGAGGCAAATGGCAATGGAAAATGCTTCTTCACCCGTGGAGCATCCCGCTACCCAAACACGAATTGATTCACCGGCAACTTTATTTTTAAAGATGGCTGGAATAACTATTCCACTTAAATTTTGAAAGGTTTTCTCGTCGCGAAAAAATGATGAAACGGGAATGAGCACATCCTGAAAGAGTGCATCTTGTTCTGCAGGGTTATCGATCAAAAACTTTAAGTATTCTGAAAGATTATTCTTGTTCACAATCGCAATTCTTCGAGCAATTCTTCTGTGAAAAGTCGGCTGCTTGTAAAAAGAAAAATCAACTCCGGTTCGATTTTCGAGTACTAAAATGATTTTATTGAAGATTTCTTCTTCACTTTTCTTGGCTCGCACACTGCCTCGGAAAAGATTACTTGTAGTGTATGCTCCTTTGATTAGTAATAGCTGCTCAGAAATTTTTTCGGGAGGTAAAACAAAATCTACTACTCCTTCATTTATGGCACTTTGAGGCATATCGTTATATTCTGAGGTTTTAGGGTCCTGAGCGAAAGTAATGCCTCCTTGTTCCTTGATGGCTTTTAATCCGAGGGTGCCGTCTCTGCCTGTTCCAGAAAGTACGATTCCCACTGCAAACTCTTTGTAAACTTTGGCAATCGAAGTAAAAAAGATATCAATCGTAAATTTGAAGGTATTTGCTACCCGTGGAGAAAGTTGGAGTACTCCATCGGCTGTTGTCAAAATTTTGTCAGCAGGGATGATGTAGATAGTGTTAGGAGTCAGGTGAACATCATCCGTGATCTCTTTGACAGGGATTTTTGTCACACGTTGTAAAATATCTGCCAAAAAACTGGGATGAGTCGGGTCAAGATGCTGTACCAACACATAGGCCATTCCAGAATTTTCGGGTATTGCCATTAGCAATCGCTTGAATGCATCAAGTCCTCCTGCAGATGCTCCAACTCCTACTACAGGGAAGTTTTGAATGTTAGCAAGAGGTTTGATATTATCTTTTTTTGGGGCAGCCATGTATATGGAATATAATAATTTAAAAGTTATGTTTTATTTCGCCTTTTCCATTGCTGAAATTATTAGCTAAGGAAGTTGCGCTCTTTCTATTGGCTTGGCGATAAAATATGACTTGCCAAGTTTAAGGTTATAGAGGTGTCCGCTTAACATCATATCATATTTGAGATATACATTTTATCTG
>JAFMBQ010000595.1 GCA_017858365.1 Algoriphagus sp.
AATTTTCACAATTGCAGCCTTTTTGATTTTTGGCATACTAGCTTTTCCTCCAAATGCAAAAGCTCAAACTTCAGCTTTGGAACCAGCCGTAATGACTGAGGTAGATGAACGACCATTGCCTCCTGGGGGAATGAATGGGATGTATGACTATTTTAGCAAAAACATGAAGTATCCTGAACTAGCGAAAGAGAAAGGAATAGAGGGGACTGTAGTCACTACTTTTTTGGTGCAAACAGACGGGTCTATTTCGGATGTGGAAATTCTACGAGGAATAGGAGGCTATTGTGATGAGGAAGCTATTCGACTGATAAAGTCTATGGAAAAGTGGCAACCCGGAAAACTGAAAGGGGAAGCAGTGGTCACTCGAATGCGGATACCTGTTCGATTTAAATTGGATCAGTTTCCAACTCATCAATAATCATCATAAACATTTTACTGATAGGCTTCTATGTGCTTTCGTGAGGATTAAAAATGAAGTGATTTTAAAAACCAAAACTTAACAAAACCATGAAAAATTTATCAAAAATCGGAATAGCTTTTATAATGCTTTTTGCATTTTCTATTTCCTTTGGAAGCAGCGATGCTTTGGCTCAAACTCAAGAAGAAGTATTTGAAAATGTAGATGAAATGCCTGTTCCACCCGGAGGAATGGAAGGCTTCACTAAATACTTGATCGAAAATTTGAAATATCCCAAAGCGGCCAAAGACAATAAGGTGGAAGGTATGGTCATGGTGACTTTTGTTGTGAAGTCTGACGGATCGGTAAGTACACCTGAAATCCTTAGAGGAATCGGAGAGGGCTGCGATGAAGAGGCGCTTCGTGTGGTTGCTAATTCTGGGATTTGGATCCCTGGAAAAAAGGACGGGAAAATAGTAGCAACTCGCATGATATTGCCAGTTCAATTTAAAATGTAAGCTAAGCCAACTGTTAAAATAGCCACAGCATTAACTGTGGCTATTTTTTTCATCTTTCGATTTTTGATTCTTATTCTTTATCTATTTTTTCATTCACTTGTTTTAAAAGTTTAAGTAATGGTTCAGAGAATAGAATTAAGGAGAGTTGGTTAAGTAATAGCCTAAATTCAAGGCGTAGCATTCGATCTTCTTTTCCATAGTCCCAAATGGGATAAATCACCCGCTCAAAAAGCGAATCAAAACTATATTCTTTTCGATAGAGTAAATTAGGTTTCCCTTCACGACTAAGAATAGAAGGAGGGAAATGAATCGCTCGGAAACCTAGCAAATCAATCAAGCCTCTAAAACTTATAATTGCCGTCCCAGGGTCATTGATTCCGGGACTGAGTGCTTTTAATGCGATTTCAGAGAGTTGGCGAAGACCATATTCATAGTTCCGGTCAACAGATTCTTGCTGACTTAAGATGATTCCTTGCAATGCAATCTCAACCTGAGTATCGGTAAGCGTTCGACTACATTTTAGAATGGGTTGACCTCGCAGGATAAATGTACCCATGGGATAAATTGCCAATAAGCTGCATTCATTTTCTTCACAAAAATCCATTATTTCCTTGGTGTCAAAACCCTCAAAAATTCCTGATCTTTTTGCATGGATCATGGACATGGAAAGGAATTCAGTATCCTCCTTAACCTCGTTTTCGGCTAAGCAAAACTCCTTCATTCCTTCGAATGTAGCCGACTCTATCCGATTTATGATGACGTCATATTTGACCGATTGAGTAATGAAATGCAAGAAATAGATGAATAGAAAAATATCGAAAACAGTTAAGACCGTAAGGATAAAAATGCTGAGGGAAGGGATTTGAAATGAATCGCCTGTGTCTCTTATAGTGCTAAACATGAAAAAAGTGTAGATAATCGTTCCGATATAGACTCCAAGAACGATTTGCTGAAACCTATTCCCTATCAACTTATCCAAAATCCGATTGCTCATCTGAGAGGCAGCCTGATTGAGGACGATCATAACCATAGAAAAACTGAATACGGTAAGTGAGATGACGCCTCCAGCTATTGCCCCTAAAATACTTCTGGCAGTGGAAGGATCTTTTATAGTCAGCCAAGGTAAGTCTGCTTTTAGCTGTTGGCCAGCCTCAGAAACGTCAAAAAGGAAGAGAATGGCTGCTAGTATTAAAAAAGAAATACTCAAAACTCCAGGTAAAAATGCAATGCTTGATACGATTAGCTGGTATCTAGAAATAAGCCATAATCTGATTTTATCCATCTGATTAAGTTAAGAATTGAAAAGATATTTTCTTTAAGAATGCTGTAATATGTATTAATAGTCTTAATTCTCTAATGTCTAAAGCTAGTTTCAAAGAGTCTTTTCAGCAATTCTCGGGCATTTTCACGCGATAATTTTTTTTATCTTTCGGACCAAATCTCTGATACTATGAAAAATCGAATGCTCAACCCTTTGAAAAATCTATTCTTTTTTGCGCTAACATCCACATTACTTTTCTCTTGTGGAAAAAGTACAGAAGAAATGCTGATTGGTACTTGGTCAGGCACTGACTTTAAATTTGATCAAACTGAAGGTCCAGATTTAGTTGCTTTGGTTCAAGGTGGTAAGGGATTGCATATTGATGGTAAATTGATCCTTGAGGAGACTGGCACTTTCATCATTACTAGCCCAGAAGACATGATGAATGGAAAAGGAACTTGGAAGGTGAAGAAAGACCAATTGATCATGAAAACTGAGAATGCCAAAGAAGAAGTGGTTTATGATATTGTAGCTATTTCAGAGTCTCAATTAATCACTTCAAACGAAGTGGCGATGGAAAGTCCACTGGGTAATATCGCTGGCAAGATTACTCTGACTTATAAGAAGTGAATCTGGTTTCAATTATCTGTTAGGAAGTTGATAGAAATACAGTTGTAAAGAAAAAAACCGATCAGGAATCTGATCGGTTTTTTTGAATTAAATATTTCTGTATTGTAGCTTATGTTGTTTTG
>JAFMBQ010000066.1 GCA_017858365.1 Algoriphagus sp.
TTTTTCTGCATAAAAATACCCCCAAGAAGTGTCTAACTTTTTGGGGGCACATCAGTCAATCAGGCTTTTAATATTAGGCGTTATTTAGCTTTTGAAAGAAGATCACCAGATGGTCCTCTCTACTCAGGTCAAGCTTGTTTTCTTTGATAATCGTTTTAGCTAATTCCTGATCTGATTCCGTCAAAGATTTAAGGATATTATTCGTTCGTATTCTCACAGTCTCTACTTTCTCATTCGAATCAATGAGGTAGAAAGTCTCTTCATACACGAACATTCTGCCAGGAGTAGGAGCATAACTATTCTTTGCAGGAGTCACAAGGTCTGTGTAGAACTTACGAATAAGTGTATATTTCTCACCTTCTGCAATCACATTTACCAGGTCTTTTGGTCCAATCCCTGGCACAAAATCAAACCCTTTTTTCACCAATAGTTTGGTTAACATTCCGGGAGTTCCAGTAGCAATTAGGATTGAAGGTCGCTCCAATATGGCGTACTCCAAGTAATCTTTATTCAGGAAGATGGTGTTACCCGCATCATTGATGACCTCTAACTCATTATCATGAACATTGAATCGGTAGGCTACATTTTCTTTCACCCCAGCATTAGTTGTACCTATATCCGCTCTAGACCAATCTTCAAATAAGTATGGCGAACCATCAATTTCAGCATAGCTCGACAGTCTTGCAGGCGCGCCATTTAGATTGATATTAGAAATTTGTGCCATCGCTCCCTGAGAACAAAATAAGGCTGCTATGATTATCGCTTTCTTCATTTTAATATTTAATTACTTTTTTGTGTAAAATTAAATTATTGGTTTGAATTTTCAGAATGTATAATCCTGCAGAACCATTGAGTCTCATTTCCAACTGAATTTCTTCCTCAGTTTTTGTTAACTCATTGATCAAGTAACTTCTTCCTGCCATATCCAATATTTCAAGGGACATTTGGCCACGGTATCCATTAGAGATGGTGATATTCAATTTATCCGAAGTTGGAATAGGTCCTACGAAAATCCCAAATCTGCTAAGCTCTACTTCCTGGTCTGGGATCGCTGAGATTACAATTGGATCAGAGATTCGGTTACAGGTATTGTTGAAAATGGCCACCTGATATAATCCATCCCCTCGAACTTCAAGTGACCTACTCGTTCCGCCTTCCACCAATTTATTATTGATATACCACTGGTACGATGTTCCCGGCTGCTGTGAAGTCAATACATTTCCATTGACCACTATAGTTGGCTTAGCCAATTCATTTTCTCCTACTTGAATTGATTGATCGAAAACCGTTGAACCAGAAGCATTAGAGATTGTAAGTTTCACATTCACCGCTCCCCCTTGGTCAAATACGAAGATTGGATTTTTTTCAGTTGAAATTCCCTTCCCTCCAAAATCCCATAAGTAGGAAGAGATTGAACCTTCACTAAGATTTTCAAAAGAGATTGCTGCTCCAACGCAGTTAAAGTTGCTTCTAAAATTAGCAAAGAGAACGTCCTGACAATTTTGATTTAACCAACCCGTAGAATTTGAGATCGAAGCACCCACTCCTAAATTAATGATTGCTTCCCCCTGATGATCAATGTTGGAAATACTAAGATTTTCAAAACAGTATTTCTTGTATAGATCATGTGTTAGTTTTCCTTTGCCTGCGGCTGTGATTAATGCTTTTGAAGCAGCAGTAGCTGATACAGCCAACGAATTCAAAATGATGATTTCACCGGCTTGGTCCAGATTAAGTTCAGAACCGGCACCCATCGAAAGCGAGTCGACTTGAATACTTTGAGCTTTCTGAAGGGCTTTGCCACCAACTAAGCTCAAGTTTTTAAACCCTCCTGAATTTAAAATAAACGTGCCTGAATTTATGTCGAGAGACTTGAGAGCAAGAGCCGAATTATTTGCAAAATTACCAGTCGTTCCATTAAATTTCAGTGCAATGCCTTCCTTAATGATAACAGTAGAGCCTATATTGAAATCACCGGACACTTCAATAGTATTTAGCTCTCCAGTAAGACTCGACTGACCTGATATCTCAAGTTTATTAAGTTTAAGAGTAGAAAATCCAGTTCTAACTTTGGCATTGGAAATAGTTAATAGATCCAGTTTTCCAGCTTCAAGGATCTGCCAATTTCCAGCATTGAACTGAAGTTCGACACCATCAAATACAGCATCCCCTAATGCTACCAGCTGGTCATTTACAGTTTGATTAGCAAATATAATCTTACCATTCTTTACTGATGTGACCTGATTACTTACTCTTAAGCCATTAGAAAGTGCAATTGAATTGCCTTTGAGATCAAAATTAACTAACTGATTACCAAATAGATTTATACTAAAGGCATTCGCATCAATCGGGAAATTAACTGTGACAGCACCTGAATTTGAACCTTCAAAAACAACTCGTGTACCAATGCCTGGAATACGGTTTGCACTTGTTCCATTAGAATTGAGTGACCAATTTACAGGATTTGTCCAATCTCCATTCGCGGAGCCTATCCAATAAAGTGTCTCATCCGCACCATCGGCTGTACCTGCTTTTAAGACAAATGAGAAGTCTTGAAGCCCGTTTTTTAATTCACTTTTATGAGACACTACGATTCGGTATCGCTGCGCTTTTGGGTTAGGAATGTAAATCTGTTCTACGTTGTCTCGAAAATTATCTGAAGTATTTTCAGCTTTTGCAGAAAGTCTCAAGGCCGGATCTAGTGTATAAGGAAAATAAGTATTTCCCTCCTCATCCACTATTCGAAGATCCAAGTCATTTACAAGCATCAGGTTCTGAGGATTTACAGATGGACTAGGAGAGTTACCAGATGGATCTGTCCAAGCGATCGTAACACGAATCGGTGTTACTCCATCAGAGGTAAATTCATTCTCAAATTTCCCTCCCTGTACTAATCGTTCTTCACGAATAACATCTGAGGCTCCATTTTCATTTATAATGATCTCTGCCGCATCTTTTGTATCAAGTAGCCCCCAACCATACGAATAGTCTGGGCCAGGATTAGGTCCAGCTTCTCTGGTGGTATTAATCATCAGCGCCTTGAGGGTAGAGGCCCACATATAACGGCCTGAGTTCCTATTTGAATAAAGTTGCTGAAGCAGAAGCAAGGATCCGGTTACATTTGGAGAGGCCATGGAAGTGCCGCTCAAACTTGCGTAAGAGTCAGTCGCTCCTCCATCTGCAATTGCCGAGCTAAATACATTAACCCCCATTGCGACTACATCGGGTTTTATCCTGCCATCATCTACTGGCCCAACACTTGAAAAACTGCTTATTGCTACACTTTGCGGTCCAGCATAATCAATGACACTGGACACAGCTCCCACTGTTATAGCATTTTTCGCTACCCCTTCAGGTCCAATATTATCGTCCGGACCATCTGGATTTCGAGAACCATCACCTGAATCATTTCTATCATTACCTGCAGCCCATACTACGGTGTAATAAGGCTTTGCAAATATTAGATCATCTAGACCTTTACTTTTTCCTCCATAAAACCCAAATCTGTATTCTTCTTTTGGATCGACAGAGGCATTACCAGCCCAGACCCAAGCATTGCTAGCATTTCTATACCAGCCTAAAACAACACCATAGGAATGATTGGAAACCAAATGACCGTCAAGCTTTGTGACTGGATCGTAAGCATTAACATTCATTTTGGATAAATCACTCTCCCAATTAAAAGCCCATCCTGTTGCTTCAGCCGCCATGCCTTTAGCATTGGCATTTACTCCTCCGGCCATAATTGTACCGGATACGTGAGTTGCGTGGTTGCTAATCGTTTCAGTAGAGCCATCGACTTGAGTCAGTCGACCTTGAAATTCAACATGGTCAGGTTTAGGGCGTGTTTGATCATAGATACCTACGGTCATCCCCTTACCCGTAAGGTTAATCCCTAAGGAACCTCCCACCTGAAGCGCATTTGTACTTGTAGTAATTGCTGCCTGAGTATTAAAAATGGTATAATAAACCGGTGAATCGGATTCATCAAAGTAATTCAATTCTGCGATTTCATTATTTTCTAATTTTAAAAATAAGGGCAAGCCTCTTTGAAGTGCTTTTTGCTTTAAAACTTCCTTATTTAAGATAAAAGAAGGATAATTGGCATTAAAATCTTTCGAAATCGAAGTCCTAAGTAATTCTAATGATGGCGAACCTGTCCGATCTTGTCCATGGACAAAGTGAACACTCAGCGCAATGAAACAAATAGTATATAATATCCTCATTAATTTTAAAATCTTATTAGTTCTTTATTAACGCCTTAAAAATAAATAAAGTTTAAAAAAAAAGAGGGCTCGAAAGCCCTCTTTTACTTAAAATTTAAGGAATATTAAATTTTCGTTAAAATAACTGTTCCACCATCTCCATAAGTATTGGACCAGGTAATCTTTATAGTTTTATCCGCATTTACCACACCAGTAATCGTAAATGGATCTGCATATTGATCCACATTTGAAGTTAGACCAGTCAACTTTGTGCAGTTGTCTCTCATTCTTCCTACAGGCTTAGCATCGCTGTATATTCCAGGATACATTCCGAAAGACATATCATCCATCTGATATAGACCAGCAGAAACTTGAGTAATTACGACCTTATCAGCAGCAGCAATCACAAAGTTAGTAGCAGTTTGATTTGGTCCACCTGAACCATCACCAGTCTGAAGCTTCTCCCAAAATACAGTATAAGTACCTTTTAAATCAGAAGGACAGATTACTCTTATCGCAACGGTAAGTTTTCCGTAATTGGCCGATACTTCAGCTCCTGTGGCACTAGTCATTTTCAAAACCAAATTAGGGGTTTCGGTAGGATCAATATTTCCTGTCAAAACTGTAACAGGAAGTTTTGCAGTAAACTCACCAGCTGGGATCGTAATTGACTTGGAAGGCAATCTATAATGAACTCCTTCTACAGCTGTAGAAGTTGGATCCGCCTCTACAGTTACAGTGATCGCACCAGTACCCGAAGTAGAAACTCGGTTTACTTGTACATCAATGTTATCCGTCTGAGCTGAAGTAAGTCTAACGAATGATGAGGTTAAACCATTTGGAAGATTTCCTGCATTAAACTCGACCTGATTCCCACCAAAGAGCGTATCCGAACCTTGATCGTCAAAACAAGCAGTGGTTGTCAACGTAGCGACAAGCATTACTAGGAATATATATATTTTATTGCTTTTCATAATTTTTCCAGTTTTTAGTTATAGCCTGGGTTGTCCACCAAAAGCTCATTTAAGATCAATTGATCCTGAGGTAATGGAGCCAGTAATCTGTAATCTGAATAAGGAACAGCTTCGATATTACCTGCCTTTGAAATAGTCAAACCATTCCGCTTCAGGTCAAACCATCTATGACCTTCTACTGCAAATTCAAGTCTTCTTTCCTTCAAAATCTGGGCAAACAATGCGTCTCCCACCAATCCAGCATCTACTGCAGCTAGCCCTCTTTTGCTTCGAAGCGCATTCAAATCAGACCTTGCTCCTGCAGCATCAGTTCTGAATCTTGCTTCTGCTCTGATTAGATAAAGCTCCGCAGCTCTGATGATAGGGAGATTCTCAAGGAAGTCACCTTTTGTACCTAACCACTTGGCTGATCTATATACCGTTCCAGCAGCACCAGATCTTGTAGTTGCTACCCAAGTATCTCTTCGAACATCACCAGTCTCGTAAGCATCAAGTAACTCATCAGAAGCAGTGACAATAAATTGGGCACTACTAAACACGTTTGACGTAAGCGTACACATTGAGTTATTTACCCCATCTACCGTTGACCAATCAACTGATCTGATTTCAACTTCGAAAAGTGATTCAGGGTTTGGGTACGTAGAGAAGCTTGATACATAATCCGCAGGTGAAGCTAGACCAGTGCCATCGTTAGCTAGGCCGAAGGTAGCCATCGCTTGAGATGCCATAGCGGCAGCTTCAGAGAACTTAGAATCGTACAGGTAAACTCTGGCTAGTAATGCTTCAGCAGCACCTTTGGTCACTCTGTAAATACCAGCGGTACCTTTTGCTGCTACAGGAAGTAAACCAATCGCAGTATTTAAATCTGATTCGATTAGATCATAAACCTCTCTGTTTGAAGATCTAGCTTTGAAATCTGCATCTGAAAAGCCCAAAGTTGGAGTTGTTCTAATAACTACTGAATTATTCCAGCCACTAACTTCTTTTCCTGGCTCATAGCCATACACTTTTGCAAGATCGAAGTAATACAAAGATCTTAAAAAGAATGCCTCACCTTTAATCCGGTTTTTTCTTGTAGCATCACCTTCTATTACATCAATACCATTGATAACAATATTGGTTTGGTTAATCGCACCATAGTTTCCCCACAAATTAATGTGTTGACGATCTGCATTTATTTCCTGACCAATGTATCGACCTGTGTTAGCGATAATTCTTAGATTATCTGCCATAATTTCAGGAGCAATCATCAATGTCTGTCCATACGAGCCAAAGCCCCTTGCTCCGCCATAGGCGGCTGCCAATACAGACTCATACCCATCTACATCAGCTAATGCAGTATCTGGGGTCAAGCTTTGTCTTGGTTCGGTATCCAATAAATCTGAGCATGAACCCAAAGATAATGCAGAACCAAGAGCTATAATTTTTATATAATTTTTCATTCTATTTCTGATTAGAAGTTTAGCGTAAGTCCAGCAGAGAATTGTTTTGCATTTGGATATCTACCATAAGTAGTATTTTCCGTAATACTTACTACCTCGGGATCTATTCCATTGAAATTAGTGAAAGTAGCTAAGTTCAACCCTTGAACGAAGAAACTTGCTGAGCTCATTCCAATTTTACTGGCAGCCGCCGAACCAAGTGTATAATTTAAAGTCACTTGCTTCAATCTTACATATCCACCATCACTCAAAAGTCGAGTTGAGAAAGTGTTAACAGCAGAAGTTCCAGGCTGTTGACCACCTTCGAAAGGCCTACCTACAGTAGTGATATCACCTGGTTGCTTCCAATAATTCAATTGATCGACAGTAAGGTTTCCAGTACCTGATCCCCAGTTGCCTAGGTTAAAGATATCCGCGTTAGATGCAATGTTACCAAATTGTCCTTGGAAGAATACTTCAAGTGTCAATGGACCATAAGAAAAAGTATTCGAAAGACCTCCGTAACTTGTTGGAAGGCCAGTTCCTCTGTAGTCTAGTGTATTTTGACCTGTGATATAGGTATAGTTTCCAGTACCAGTACCATCATCATACATGGCACGACCATTTGCTGGGTTCACACCTTCATATTGATTGGTGTACCAGAATTGGATCGGACGACCTACAATTAGACTATTACCAATTCGATCCAAACCATCATAAAGCGAAAGAAGCTCATTTTCCAAGAAAGTAATGTTGAAACCTGTACTCCACTGGAATTTACCAGCCACGATATTTACTGTTTGCACATCAATATCTACACCTTGATTTCTAACTTCTCCTGTATTCCTAGTAATTGAACCAAAACCTGAATCTGTTGGAAGCGGTGTATTAAATAGAAGAGAACTAGAATTTTTTCTCCAGAAATCTACCGTAGTGATGATTCGACCATTAAATATCGTCGCATCTAAACCTATATTAAAAGTTTCAGATTCTTCCCAAGTCAGTAAATCGTTACCCAATTGGGTCAAATCCAAACCACCTTGACCTAAGTACTGTCCTGAAGATCCAATTAAAGATCTTGATGCAAAGTTTGCAATGTCAGAGTTACCAGTAACACCGTAAGAAGCTCTCACTCGTAAGTTGTCTAACCACGTCACATCCTGAAGGAATGCTTCAGATGAAAGTCTCCAGCCGGCGGAAGCAGCATAGAATGTCCCCCATCTGTTTTGCTCGCCAAATCTTGAGTGACCATCTCTTCTAAGCGTGAAATCAGCAGTGTAGCGATCATCATAATCATACTTTACTTGACCAAATACACCCGCTCTTTTGAATTCTGAAAAGCTACTTCCAACAGAAAAAGGAGTTGCTGCATTGTTCAGATAAATCAAGGTTGGATTTGGGAACCCTCTACCAGTTGCCGTCTGCAAGTCAAACTGCTCAGCCTTATATTCAAAACCTAAGATTCCTGAAACCGTATGCACATCCTTGAATTTCTTATTGAAATTAAAGTTGTGGTTAGTATTGAAGTTGTTCGTTCTTCTTGCTGTAAATACAGAAGCACCACCATATGAAGAGAACACAGGGATCGTAGAAGGTCTGTTGTTGATATCCGCGTTATCAGAGAAATCAAGACCGAAATACGAAGTGAAACTCAACCAAGGAGCTATTTGGTAATTCATCTGAAGGTTAGAAACTGTCTGAACTGTTTTCCCGCTTCTTATTTCTTCAAATACTCCTTGTACAATGTTATACCCAAACAAGTGATTTGAAGGATATCTAGCGAAAGCACCATCCTCATCGTAAATTGGAACATTTGGACGAGCTGAGAAACCTGCCACAAATGGGGAGTTTACAAAGTTACCGTTTGCGATAGAGCCATTCGTGTTTTGGAATGCCAAAGACAAATTAGCAGAAACTGTAAAGTTTTTGCTTGGTTTATGTGTGACATTCAGGCGACCAGTAGCTCTAGAGTAATCAGACATTTCAATCTGTCCTTCTTGCTTAGTATACGAACCGGATAGATAGAACGTAGTTTTCTCGTCTCCACCAGAAACTGAAATATCATACACACTCAATCTTCCGTCTCTGTAAAGCGCATCAACCCAATCATTGGTTTCTAGATTTGGATTCTCAGGGTT
Organism: Algoriphagus sp.; assembly: GCA_017858365.1. Lineage (GTDB taxonomy): Bacteria > Bacteroidota > Bacteroidia > Cytophagales > Cyclobacteriaceae > Algoriphagus. The sequence continues at coordinate 8,739 of JAFMBQ010000066.1, forward strand.
ACCATAGGTAGCATCTGAACCTGAAGTAGCTAAGCCACGATTTTGGTACGCTACTCTTTTGATACCTGCAAGCTGGGAAGCATCCATCAAATTATATAGATTCAATGGCTGTACGATACCTTCCTGTACGGTAACTTTCACTATTGACTGTCCTTTTCTACCTCTCTTTGTAGTAATGATAACCACACCATTGGCTGCTTGAGCTCCGTAAATTGCTGCTGCTGCGGCATCTTTCAACACCTCAATAGATTCGATATCATTCGGGTTAATCGAGCCTAAGGCATTCGAGGCTCCTTGACCCGAAAGACCACCGCTTGCAATTTGAACACCATCTACAATGTAGAGTGGATCATTACCAGCATTGATCGAACCAACACCTCTAATACGAACGTTCAAAGTTCCACCTGGCTGACCAGAAGTAGAAGTCACCTGAACACCAGCAATTCGACCTTGCATCGCACGGTCAAAAGATTGAACAGGTAGGTTTTCGAAGATTTCCCCTTTAACAGAGGAAATTGCCCCTGTGGCTTCTCTTTTTGATTGATCACCATAAGAAGTGATTACAAATTCAGATAAGGCCTGAATATCAGGCTCCATGGAAATATCCACAGTAGTTCTGTTGCCGATATTGACCTCCTGAGGTCTTAAGCCAACAAAGCTAAAGACCAATATATTACTTCCGGCCGGGACATTTATTGAATACTTACCATCAAGATCTGTGGCTGTACCAATTGTCGTTCCCTTAACCAGAACTGTTGCTCCTGGTACGCCTAAGTTATCCTCGTTGGAGATAACTGTACCAGTGATGACACGACTTTGGGCAAATGCAATAGCACTTCCCATTAAAATCATGAGACCTAGAAGTAAAACTTTCCTCATATTTGGTTTGATTATGGTTTAAAATATGTTCAATGATATTCCTAAAATTGGATTATCGCAATGGCAATACCCATAAATATGACAAATGGTTTAATTATGCGAACTATGAAAAATATGCAAAAACCACCTTTGTCCAAATAAAATTTTTTTAGGATAATATTTTCGGAATTAATCAGGTGTTTTTTAATGTTATTTTAGTGTTAACAAAAGTTAATTTGTTAAAAAAAAATCTAATTTTGAAAAAATTTATTTTTAAGTAATACTACAGGACTTAATTTCCTCAAAACTCATATTGGCAAAATATTACATATACTAATATTATTTATAGCCATTATTATAACTTTTTTGTACGAATAGATAGAATTTAAGTCTGAAATTAAAATAAATACAGCTCATGACTTAAGTATTTATTTAATAATTTATTTTATTAGTTATTAATGATCAGGAAATATAAGGAACTTTTAACTAGAGAATTAAAGTACTTTGACTGTTATCCTCCTATTAAGTGCTTGATTTTGTGTGTTGGTGTTTGGAACCATTGGCACCTTATCCCCTTTGCCCTCGACCATCACTCGCGCTGGGTGCAAGCCCCTTTTCACCAAATATTCTTGGACGCTTTGAGCCCTTTGAAGACTCAACTGCATGTTGTATGTAGCACTTCCAATATTATCCGTATGCCCTGCAATCAGGATATTAACATTGGGGTTTTCGGTCAAAAAATTATAAAGACGAGACAGGGAGGACGTTGATTCTGCTTTCAAGTCATATCTGTCAAATTCAAAGAATACATTTTCAAAGACAAATTCAATACCTGGTTCTATCGGCTCCAATTCGATCAAAAGGTCTTTTACATTTTGGATTTTATCCCGCTCTACGTTGAAAATTTTTGGAATAAAACCCTTCTTTTCCACATACAGTCCGGAAACAGATTTGTCTGGATAGAGCATCATAAATTCTCCCGTTTTTCCGTCAGACTTAAATTCATAAAGCGTACTATCATTCTTCAAGGAAACTAAGGACAAGGCCGCCTCGATCGGCTGTCCTGTCTTAGAACTGAACACCTTACCTTCAGTCACTGTCAAATTTGAACCTAGGTAGATATCTTCTGGGAATTTGAACCGGTAGAGTAAGGCTCGATCGTTTTCCTTTTCTTCATTTGTCAATTCTGTGAAATAGGCATAATCCTTTTGAGCGGTGATAAAAAGTGCCACTTGATCCAGCTGATCATTGATCGGACGACCGAGATTCTCAGGCTTGGTAAACTCCCCTCCTTTCACTCTAGAAAGTAAAATATCCATTCCTCCAAAGCCTGGATGACCATTTGAAGCAAAAAACAAAATCTCGTTATTAAAAAACATAAATGGGCTTATCTCATCCTTGTCGGTATTAACCATATTTCCAAGATTTTTAGCCTCTGACCAAGCCCCATCTTTCTGCCTGATGGTAAACCAAATATCATTGCCACCGAACCCCCCTTTTCGATTAGAAGAAAAGAATAGAATTCGACCATCCGCAGAAAGGGAAGGCTGAGAATCCCACGATCTAGAATTCACCTTTTTCCCCATATTCTTTGGACTCTGCCAGATTCCATTGTTTTTATACGCGATATAGAGATCACAACTCCCCTCTGTATCCGGAGCATCGCAAGAGGTGTAGATCAAGATATTCCCATCAGCGGTGATCGAACAGGTACCCTCATTATAAATCGAATTAATGGCTCCAGAAATTGTACTAGGCTTGGACCACTTTCCATCTGGAGCGAGATGTGCGCGATAAATATCTTCCTTATCATTATTTCCTGTGCCATCTCGTTTGGTGAATAGGATTTGTTCCCCATCGGCGGTCAAAACAGGAAAGTATTGTAACCGAAATTCATTTAGCGGGGTAGGCAGCATTTCCTTTTCGATTACCATTACTTTCCCAAGCTCGGATTGGAGAAAATCCATCCTGGTTTTCATTTCACGATAATAGGCAGAGGACTTAAAAGATTGATCCAGGAGCGGATCTATTTCCTGGAATGCTTGATAAGCTTCATCAAATCTCCCTTGATTCAAGTATAGATTGGAAAAAACCCAGCCAATATCAACCACATGCTTAGCTGTGGAATTTTTGCCTTTTAGCTTACTCTTTCCCACTAAAGCCACTTTTTCCGCCTCCACAAGTCTACCTTGTGTAATCAATAATTGAGTTTGCTTCACATAGGCTTCAATAAATGAAGCTTCACGGTCAATGGCATCTTTGTATTTCTCAATAGCCTCATCATACCTACGCGACAAAGTAAGCTCCTCTGCTTCTTTGTAATATTTTATTGCTTTGGAATCAATGATGGAGTAAGTCTGACCATTAACAGTCAAAGCAGCTGTAAAAAACAGAATTCCAAAGAAAAGCAGGCGCATGGGTTTACGGTATATCCATAAATTTATGAGTTTGAAGGGATATTTTCCAAAAAGGACGATTTTTAACGTATTCTATGATTTCAGGAGTAAACTTTTCTGCCTTGCTCCATTCAGGTTGAAGGCGAAGTTCACAGTCTTTTTTAACCAATTTCGCATGCTCCTCAGCAAATGCAAAATCGCTCTGATGAAAGACTACTACTTTCAATTCATCCGCTTCTTCATAGATAGATAAATGCGGCTTCTTGAATTTCTTTGGTGAAAAACAAACCCAATCAAAATCTCCAGAAAAAGGATGAGCACCGGAAGTCTCGATATTCGTCGTAAACCCCTTTTCTTTCAAAAGCTTGGTCAAAGGCCCTAGGTCATAAAGTAAGGGCTCACCACCTGTGATCACAACCAATCTTCCTGGATAAAGACACGCATCATCCACTATTTTTTCGATAGCTAAAACCGGCCATTTTCCAGCCTCCCAACTTTCTTTGACATCACACCAAACGCAGCCAACGTCGCATCCGCCTAAACGGATGAAGTAAGCTGGATGTCCAGTGAATTTGCCTTCGCCTTGTATGGTGTAAAAAGCTTCCATTAATGGCAGAGATTTGCCGGAAGCGACTTGTTCTTGAATTGTCATTTGAATTTTTGGTAAAGCGGGTGATTCGACCGCTCGATTTAATATAGGACAAAGGTAATGTTTAGGATTGAAAAATTGGAAGATTGAAAAATTCTAAGATTTGCATCCTAATTTTTCAATCTTCCACTCCTAAAATTTCTCAATCCTTCTTCAAAGTAGGATAAGTAACTCCCAACTGCTCCAAATACGTACCGTATTTCGTCTCATCATAATAGAATTTCTCCAATAAAGGTCGATACTGATTCATGATACTAGTGTTAAGGTAAATCGGAGGTACATCATCGGCAGTGATCATTGGTTTATACGTTTCTTCTTTGGTTTGAACATCCTTAAAATAGGCCCAGGCTTGATCAACCAATTCCGGTTGAAGCAGAAAATCCAAAATCGTCATCGCCTCAGCCTTAGCTCCAGCAGTTACTCCTTTGTGAGCAATCGGAGTGGCCATTGCTATCGCATTACTCCAGTGATGCCCTTGCAGACCTGGGATATTCGAAGGAAATCTCAAGGTCACCGTCGGTACTACCCAAGAGACATCACCTATATCATCTGATCCACCAGAAATCGGAACTTTCACCGGCAGTCCAAGTGTATCCAATTTGGTATCTAAGCCTTCAATTTTCTTAGACTTCACTTCGGTTTGTACTGCTTTTGCCAATGTCTGATCATCCTCTGACCAGTTTGGTAAACCTACTTTCAAAATATTTGCATACATCTTCTCGGCGATCACTTTATTAAAGTGTCTCGGCCAAGCTGTTCCCAGGATTTTCGAGGTCACTTCCGTGTTGGTCATCAAAGCCGCACCCTCAGCCATTTTATTGGCGATTTCATACATCTCCATAATCCCATCATACTTCACATCCCGGAAATAATACCAAATCGAAGCTTTGGAAGGCACCACATTTGGCTGATCTCCGCCATCGGTAAAGATCGAGTGAGAGCGCTTCAGTGGATGAAGATGCTCCCGCTTGTAATTCCATCCTACATTCATCAACT
>JAFMBQ010000596.1 GCA_017858365.1 Algoriphagus sp.
CGATTTGCCACTGAAAGCCACTTTCGCCATAGATTGTGTTTAATTCAGGATAGGAGTAATTGTAGCCTATCCCGAAATTGTACTCCACCGTGGTGTTTTTTCCGATCGGGTTTTCCCAGGCAATGCCAGGGTTGATTAGGTTAATTCTTACCTCTTTTTCTCCTTGGGCATAAATTGGGGAGGCAATGTGAATCAAAACTAGGAGGAATACTGCTCCAAGAGTTCCAAATTTGTTTTCTATCATGTGATTTTTTCAGAACGTAAATAAACGGTTAACTAAACAAAAAAAAATACCCAGCATTGGGTATTTTTGGATGGTTTTAACACATTTTTCAACTGAATTTCCAGAATTTCATTTTTGTAATGAACTCGGATTACCTAAGATTCAATATTCCTGAATTAAAGTTTGGGCAGGAATATGAAGTTTTGCGTGCAGCTTCCGAATCATCGAAAGACTGAGTTTTCGCTTACCGGAAAGTATCTCGGACTTTCTGGATCGGGCTCCTAGTATTTCCGAAAGTTCTGATTCGGACATATTCAGTTGTTCCAGTCTAAATTTAATTGCATCTAATGGATTGGGCTGGGGGATTTGATAGTAAGTGTTTTCATAGGCTTTTATCAAAATTGAAAGCACTTCCAACTCATCTGACTCTTTACTGCCAGGATTTAAATTTTCTTGTAAGAGGGTATACACTCTTTCAAGCGAATTCTCATACTGGACGTTAAATGGCTTCCTTTTACCTTTATCTAATTGGCTGATTCCCTTTTTTATTTCTTCTTTTTCTTCAGTGGTCAAGTCATTCTAAAAATCGGCATTCTCCTTATTTACAAAGTCGATTAACCTTGAAATGAATTCTTCGTCTTCGCTATTCAGGATAGCTTTTACCAATTGAATTTTTGAAGTTTCGATGGGCATAGTTTTGTGCTTTTAAGGAATCTACAAATAAAAACGCTTTAACCTTCAGAAATGATTCATTCTTCTATCCCCACAATCCCTCCGGATATTCTCCCGAATCATGAAGCTTCTTCAGTGCTTGGATCACCACCGGCTTATCTTCGGTGTAGGTCACGCCAAACCAGACTTTGCCGCCTTCCAAGATTTCAAAAGCAGCCTTGCCTTCTTGGATCAAGTTGTTTGCCACGGTAGGAATATAGAATTCAGATTTTAAATTTTCCAGATTGGCAGGTAGGAACTCATTCCACATCCGCTCGATATCCCCAAAGACATCCGCATGGAATCCCCAGAAGTTCATACTTACGGGCGTGTTTTCAGCGATTTCAAGAATTTCATTTTCGCCCTTGCTTAGGATTTTTTCGCCTTCACGTGCGATGGAAGTTCGCTCGATCATTCCGATTAGCTGACCTTTCTCATTGGTTTCGCAGACCCCTCGGCTGACGGTGCCATGCTCAGAAAGTACATTTTGAATTGCGTAGCCCACCATCGCCTGAAGGTCTGGCTTTACTTCAGTGGAAAGGAATTTCCCCAAAACCTCAAAAGCCTCTTTTCCATAAAAATCATCTGCATTGATCACCGCGAAAGGCTCCTTGATCGCATCCTTAGCACAAAGGACAGCATGTGCGGTTCCAAAAGGTTTCACACGATGGGCCTGCTTCAAAGCTGCGGGTACAAAGCTGTCTAAAGATTGAATGACCCAATCCACTTCGATTTTACCCTCTAGTTTGGGTAGGAATTTCTCCTTGGCAATATCCAGAATTTCTTCCCGAACGATAAAGACTACTTTTCCAAATCCGGCTCGGATCGCATCAAAAATTGAATATTCCAGGATTGTTTCGCCATTTGGGCCAAAGCCATCAATCTGCTTATTTCCACCATAACGGCTGCCCATTCCTGCGGCAAGTACTAATAGAGTTGGTTTCTGAGTCATGCTATTTTTTACTATAAGTAGGTTTAACCGCAAAGGACACGAAGGTTTCGCTAAGTAGCGCAAAGAAAAAAAGACTCAGGATTAGGTCTTCAGTATGGACCTTATTAATACCCAAATTTTAATTTCCTCTGATTCCAGAGAAGCTGAACCTTATTCATTTATCCTCTTTGTGAAGCGGCGATTCAGGAACATTTTTTCTGAACGGGCATAAAATTAATCGATTATCTATCTAGGGCAAAGGAAATCAGAAATATATCCAAGCAGCATTGATTTTTATTTAGTCCAAAAATATCAATAATGGTAAAATTTTGGTAAAAATTGATGCTAAATGAAACTGCCTATTCAATTTTTTGATAAAAAAATTCCAATAGTAGGATAAAAAAGAAACCATCAAATTACTTTTTCGCAATTTTCTATTTACTTTCATGACAATATCTCAACAAACCATTAACCTTATTAAGAATATGAAAAAAATTGAAGCGATCATTCGAACCTCGCGCTTTGATCAGATCCACAAATGCATTGCTGGATTGGGAGTGAAGTTTCTCTCCTTTTATGAGATCAAAGGGATGGGTTTTGAGCATGCCCGACAAGAAATGTACCGTGGAGTTTCCTACGAACCTGCCTACATCCCTCGTACCAAACTAGAGATTGTGGTGCCAGATGAACAAGTCGATTCAGTGATCCAATGTATTCTCAGCGAAGGGAAAACTGGAGAAATCGGAGATGGAAAAATCTTTGTCTTCGATGTCCTTGATGCTTATCGGATCCGAAACAGCGATACCGGCGAGCAAGCGCTTTAATCTTTTCCAAAAAAAAATCACCTATCGAACCTATTTCACCCATGCAAGAATTATTCACCGTAAACAATCTGTGGATGATGATAGCAACCATCTTGGTCTTCATCATGCACTTAGGATTTGCCAGCTTGGAAGCTGGACTCACCAGATCAAAAAACACTGTCAACATCTTATTTAAAAACACGATTATTCCAGCTATCGGATTGTTGACTTATGCCTTCGTAGGTTTTAATCTC
>JAFMBQ010000067.1 GCA_017858365.1 Algoriphagus sp.
GAGAAGCAGGGATGTGTTTAACTCAAGATTCAAATTTAGAGAAGCGAATTCGATTGCTCATAAATCATGGGCAGCCCCGTAGAGACGAGCATTCTTTGGTTGGGCGAAATAGTCGAATAGATACACTTCAGGCTGGATTTTTAAATGTTATGCTGGATCGATTTGGTGACTTTCAGGTCATCAGAAAGCGACAAGCCAAACGATACTTGGATAGCTTGATGAAGATTAAAGGATTAAATCTTCCTGTGGGGTTTTTAGACTCGGACCACAATGCACATCTTTTTGTGATTCAAACAGAACAACGAGAGGAGCTCAGAATATTTTTGAGAAGCAAAGGGATTGGAACGGCAATTCATTACCCCAAAACCTTACCGGAAATGGGGGTCTTTGAATCGATTGGAGAATTTCCAATAGCAAAAAAAATAGCTAGAAATGGACTTTCTCTTCCCTTGAACCCATTTCTCTTAGAGTCGGAACAAGGATTTATAATTGAGCAGATCCGCTTATTTTTTGAAAAATGAAACATGGAATTAAAGAAGACTAGGTGATGATTTTTTAGTGTTCAGTCTTCAGATTTTTCAAAGACTATTCCCTTTAAAAAAATAGCAGAACTGAAACAGAAATTTTTGGCTATTTTCCGAGATGACTTGGACAAGTGACCCGATTTATGTCAGCGGAATGCTCTGCTTTTTGGTACTTTTTTCTACTTGGTTGGCCACTTTTAAAGGATGGAAAACGATTGGGACACCAATACTTGTCATCGTTATTACTGCAATTGTTGCCAATATTGGCATTATTCCAACTGCTACTTCCGGTCATCCGATCTACGACGGGGTATTTGTTTATCTAGCCCCGATGGGGATTTTTATTGCCTTGCTAGAGGTGGATTTGAAAAGCTTAAAAAAAGCAGGAGGACCTATTTTGTTGATGTTTCTCATTGGTGGATTAGGCACTATGATTGGCGTCATAGTTTCCTGGTTTGTGGTGCAACCGGCACAGGAGATAGGGCCTTTTGCTAATGCACTTGCCGGGATGTTTACAGGTACTTATATAGGAGGGAGTATTAATTTCAATGCGGTAGCCCTTCATTACCAAGTCAACTCTCAGCCGGATCTCTATGCGGCGAGTACAGTCGTGGATAATTTGATAGGCACCCCTTGGATCATAATCTGTTTGATTTTACCGAAGTATTTGCAGTCCTTATTTCCAAGAAAAAAACTTATTGGAAGTACTGGTGAAAAAAATCAAATCAAGAAATCCGAATCTATTTCTATTCCAGGATTTGCGGCGATTTTGGGAATGGCTTTTCTAGCAATGGCCTTTTCAAAGTGGATGGCTGATCTTTTCCCTTCTATTCCTGAGATTATCACGCTGACTACTCTAGCGCTGATTTTGGCACAGTTCCCGCTCATCCGAAAGCTTCAGGGGACTCAGACCATTGGCTTTTTTATCATTTTGATTTTCTTAGCTACGATCGGGACTTTATGTGATTTTAATACACTAGCTGGTTTGGGAAGCCTTGCCACTACGTTAATACTTTTCGTGAGTTTGCTGATGCTGATTCATGGCTTGTTCATCTTTGGAGTTGGAGCTCTTTTGAAGATTGATTGGGATGTAATTGCGGTTGCTTCTCAGGCTAACGTCGGAGGGAATACCACCGCAATTGCTGCCGCCGAAAGTCTCAATCGACCGGATTTGTTGATTCCGGGTGTTTTGGTAGGAAGTCTGGGGAATGCCTTGGGTACCTATGCGGGGTTCTTTATCGCGGGAATTCTTTAGGAGTTTGTACAAAGCAAAAAGTGCCAAGTACTGTGTGAATAGACTCTAAAGGATATTAAGAGATTAGAGATTGTAAATCATAAAATATGGAAGCAAATATATTAACACAGATTTTTCTCCCACTCTCGCTTGCGGTGATTATGTTTGGAATGGGGCTTTCGCTCACTCCGGCTGATTTTAAGCGAATTCTGATCTACCCTAAAGCCGTAGCGATCGGACTTACAAATCAGATTATACTTCTTCCACTGATTGCTTATGGTTTGTGTAAACTGTTCAATCTGAGTCCGGAGCTTTCCGTAGGAATGATGATTCTTGCAGCTTGTCCAGGTGGGGCTACTTCCAATTTGATAGCACATTTGGCAAAAGGCGATACGGCCTTATCTGTAACGCTAACTGCTTTTTCTTCGATCATCACTGTTTTCACAATTCCGATTATCATCAATTTTTCCATTCTACATTTCATTCCCGATGGAAGCGAGCAGCAATTGAATGTAATAAGTACCGTGATTTCGGTCCTTGCCATTACCATTATTCCTGTCATTATAGGGATGGTCTTGCTTCATAAATCACCTCAACTGGCAAGTAAACTAGATCAGCCTTTCAGAAAGATTTCGGCACTTTTCTTTGTTTTGATTTTGCTTGCAGCCATCCTTAAAGAGCGAGCAAATTTCGTAGAATACTTTGTTCAGGCTGGCCCTGTTGCACTTACATTGAATATTATCACACTTGCCTTAGGCTTTTGGATAGCCAGATTATTTGGGGTCAATGAAAAGCAAAGCCGGACAATTTCTATTGAATCAGGGATCCAAAATGGCACACTCGGAATTACGATTGCCGCCACAATTATTGGGAATAGCATCATGCCTATCCCCTCCGTGATTTATGGATTACTGATGTTTGGGACTGCAGGAGCGCTGATTTACTGGGGGAATCGGAATGATAAAGTATCTAGGAGCGAGACAAAAGAATCAACTTTTTAGAGACAAGATCAAAGAATGTAGGATCAAGATTTGAGAACCAAGAACCGAGAGGGAATGAGCCAGGGATGCATTTAGATTGAATAGTCGAAACTTTATTAAATTGAAAGAACTAGAGGTTTGTTTCCTTTGTGACCGGAATTTAGGTTTTTTAAAAACTGACAATCAATCGTCAAAAACCAAACGCTATTTTTTCACTCCTGTAAAAGTACCGGTGGCCATGGTTCCTAATGTCACTTTTCCGCTAATCTTGTTTCCTTCTGCTTTTCCATCGTATTCGATTTTGTTTCCTTGGATATCAAACTCGATGTGGAAGGTATCATCTGCTTTGATCATCCCGGTCAAATCAGTTTCACCTAATTGGCCAGAATAAGTTCCAGTAATTTTACCATCAGCGGCTTGTTTGAGTGTAAAACTGGGATTTCCACTTCCCATATCTGTTTGGACATCGAGATCCCAAGTTCCCGTTAAATCGGCCATTGGGAAGGAAAATGCAAGGGTAACGGTAAGAATAGAAAGTGCGATAAATGTGAATCGTAGATTTTTCATAAGATGTGGTTTTAGCAAAATAAGTTAAGAAGATATCCTGTTTTTTTCAATCCTCATTCAATAACCGCCTCTGCTTCGATTTCCACCAAATACTCTTCACCAATCAATTCTGCTTTAACCATCGTATTTGCAGGTTGAATCCCTGCAAACCGCTCCCCATGTGCTCGCGCGATAGCTTCCCAATCGGCAATATTTCGGATAAAAATTCGAGTTCGAACTACTTGTTCCAATTTCCCGCCCAAGCTTTGAATAGCTCCTTCAAGTTTATCAATGATAAAATGAGTTTGCGCCGCTGGATCAGTGCCGCCCATGGCTTTGGGTCCATGAGTCGCTGTAGTTCCAGAAACCAAGATTCGATTGCCCTTTCTGACAGCTCGGCTAAATCCAGCGATATCTTCCCAAACGGTACCGCTCAATGCCTTTATTCGTCCATCACTACCTTCAACAGTAGGGTAGGGAGCCGGAAAGCTTTCTAAATGGTGACTCAAATCTCCCGAAGCGGTCAGGAATGGTGGCTTGCGGTATTCATCTCCACAATCTCCTGGAACTGGGTTGAAATCTCCAATTATTTCTTTGATCTGTTTTTGGTCATTTTCATCTAATTCAAAAGAAAATAGGGCTTCATTGTCTTGGATATGTTCACTTTTCCCAAGTCTAGCTCCTATGATTACTCCTGCCACAGCTGGCTGGTGAAGGATGTAGCTACTTGCGATATTGGCTATCCCAACTTCATGTTTTTTGGCAATTTGTGAGAGGGTTTCCAATAAAGTCTGAAACCCTTCCCAGCCTCCAGTAGTGTCGATGAATCGCTTGTATTTCATCTGAGACCAAGTCAGTGATTCATTGAGTTTAGGTTCGGGTTGTCCTAACCATTTTTCCGAAAGAAATCCTCCAGCAACTGTTCCGAAAGCCAATAATTTAACACCATACTTTTCGCAAACTTCTGTCATTTTTCCAGCTGCCCGCTGATCTAGGAGTGAATAGCAAACTTGGTTACTCACCACTTTGATTCCAGAATTTGCCACAACCTGAAGATGAGCAGCATCAAAATTCGTCAGTCCTAGATGCTTAATCAACCCTTCTTCTTTTAATTCCTGAAGCCAAAAAAGGCAATCCATCCAAGAAGGATGTGCGTAATTCCAGGCATGAAATTGCATCAGATCGAGTTGCTCAGATTGCATTCGAGTGAGGGCAAGTTGGACAGCAGCCTTAACCTGAGCTTGAGTGATATTTCCTGGACTGGGAACCCACTTCGTGAAAAGTTGAGCCTTATTTTCCCCATAAGTTTTTCTGAAAACTCCGGAGATCTCCTCCGCTGAACCGTAATGATCAGCCATATCAAAAGTGGTAAATCCAGCTTCCGCATACCCATTCATAGCTTTGGCAGCGGCTATTGGATCAATTTTATTTCCTTCGCGCTCCAAATCGGCAATCTGCCAAAGTCCAGTCAAGGCTTTACAAATGGTTAATCCAGGGGCAAGTTCTGTGTATTTTGAAATCATCTTAATCGGGTAATTTTGAGAAACGTTCTTGAGTATTGATACCTAGTTTTTGTAGTTTTTTCCAGCGGAAAACAAAGAAAATCGAAGCTCCAGCCATCACAATCAACCAAACCGGAGTGGAATGGAAATACCAAGCAGAAACCTCTGCTCGTAGATCTTTTAGGGTATGGATAATGAGAAAGCTCGAAAGTGAGACTATACCACAATATGCAATCAGTTTTTGTACAGTGGCTGATTTGAAAATGGTGATTTTAGATGCCAATTCAGCATTTCTTTTTGGGAGAAAAAGTAGTGAAATCGACATCAATAGGAAATTGACCAACATCGAAGTAACCATAATGTCTATTCCCAGAAAGAAATCTCCTGCAAAATGACTCCCTAAAATGCCCAAAGTCGCCATAGCCCCGCTGAGTAAAATTGCACGATGCGGCGTATGATGAACTGGGTGAATCGATGAAAATCGCTTTGCGAAAACTCCATCTTCCGCCCAAGAAAATATCAATCTGGAAACGGATAGAATCATGGCTGGAAGATCATTTAACAAGGCAATTGCCGCTCCAAACAAAATCAAAACTCCCAAGCTAGACGGAAGTACGTAGCTCAATAATCCCGCTGCGGTAACATCTTTATTCATCGCTTCGGCTGCCACAAATTCCCAAGGCACAGCATGGTAAACGGCAAATGAAAATAAAATGTAAAAAAGGCCTACTCCGAAAATCGCTAATCCAATCGCTTTGGGGAGATTTTTGGTTGGGTTTTTTGCTTCTCCTCCAGCTTGAGCAATGGAGTCAAATCCTATAAAGCTGGAAAATAGCAGTGCTGAAGCGGTGAGAAAAATCGACCAATCGAAGTTATTTTCTAGGATAGGAATGCTTTTCCCCTCTTTCGCTAAGAGTGCTTTTGCGAAATCAGATTGATCAAAACTTAACCCAGAAATGATCACTACCGCTCCTAAGCCAAACATCAAAATCATCAGTGGAATCAAGGTTTTCTCGTAGAGTTTGACTCCTCGGATATTTATCCACACAAAAACCCAAAGAATCCCAAGGGAAATAGTGACCCGAATCCAACCGATTTCAAGTTGAGCCGCTAGGTCTTCCCAGCCTAGCGCTGCGAAAAAGTCCCGAAAAAAGGGAACGATAACATAGGCTATTACCCCGATGACAATGGACAGTCCAAACCACTGTGAAAAACTGGCAACGAATCCCAAATAAGGGTTAAGTGAGCGACTCGCATAGAGGTAAGACCCACCCGCTCTTGGCATTGCAGTAGCCAAAATCGCATAGGCCAAAGCCGCAAATAAGGCTGGAATAGCTGCGAAAAGAAATGCGGGAAGCACGTATGGACCGATCCCCGGTACATTTCGCTGAATCATAAAAGGCACCACATAGATCGAGGCTCCTATCATGGAGCAGATTCCGGTGGCTGTAAGTCCTAAGAGGCTGAGATTTCGGGTGAGCTGGGCTTTGGGAGAATTCATTCGCTTTGAAAGGAGGAAGATAAAAAAAATCAGCTGGTGTAAAGTCTCTGACTTCGTTTTTTAGCTTTTTTCGAAACATTCAACCTGATAAAATTGGTTTGATATGATCTTTGTCAGGATAATACCAAAGAGGAATTTCCTACTTTGTAAGCGGGTATAAGCTGCTTTTTATCCAAAAATTAATTCTTTTAAACCTATGACCAACGCTATTTACCTGACCACCACAGAGCCCTTTTCTGGAAAATCCATCATTGCTCTGGGCTTGATGAACCTTTTAGCCAGCAAGACAGAGAAGCTAGCCTACCTCAAACCTATTGTATCTGGGGGGATGAAAGACAAAGACCGTAGGCTCGAATTGATCAAGGAACATTTCAAACTTGCACAGTCCTATGAGGAGATGTTTGTCTTTTCTAGAAAAAGGGCCATCAAAGAGATCAATAATGGGAACGAATCATTTTTGATTGACTCTGTGATAGATCATTTCAAAAAACTTCAGGAAAAGGCAGATTTCACGGTGGTGGAGGGCACAGATTTTTTGGATGTCAATACTAATGTGGAGTTTGATGGGAATATATCACTTGCCAAAAACCTGGGAATACCTGCCGCAATCATTCTGAATGGGGCCAAAAGGTCGATATCGGAAATTGTGGATCTAGCTCAAGCCACAACAAATGGGTTTTTGAATCGAGGAGTTCAGGTCTTGTTTTTGGTAGCTAACAAAGTGGCCAATGGACAAGAAAAAGAAATCACCGATCGTCTAGTGGCGGTATTGCCGAAAGAGATCTTGGTGATATCCATTCCCATGAGGGAAGAACTAAGTAATCCTACCATGGAAGAAATCCGTGATTCTTTGGGTGCTAAAGTGCTTTTTGGAGAGAATCTTCTTTCCAATCGAGTCTCTAAATCCATCGTAGGAGCTATGCAGTTGCGAAATTTCCTAGACCGACTGGAGCCAAATACGCTGGTAGTGACTCCTGGAGACAGAGCAGATTTGATTTTGGGAGCTTTTCAGGCCAATGTTTCTCGGAATTTCGGGAAAATCGCAGGAATGGTACTGACTGGCGGGATTTTGCCAGAGGCTCCAATTATCAAACTCCTCGAAGGCTTGGAAACTGTTTTGCCTGTTTTACAGGTAGATGAAGGGACTTTCAATGTAGTCACGAGAGTCAATGAAATCCATGCGCGAATTTCTCCTGATGATAAAGAGAAAATAGCATTGGCAATTCGCCTTTTTGAAGATGCGGTAGATGAAGATGCATTGAGTCAGCGGTTGGTTTCATTTCATTCTGAAACTCTTACCCCAAGGATGTTTCAATATCAATTGGTCAAGCGGGCTAAAGAACATAAAAAACACATCGTATTACCTGAGGGTGAAGATGATCGAATTTTGATAGCAGCAGATCGGCTGATTCAGCAATCTGTGGTCAGTTTGACAATTCTGGGCAATCGGGAATCCATCGAGGCAGCGGTGAAGCGGCTTAATCTTTCCTTGGATTTGGAAAAAGTGGAAATTGAAAATCCTGTCTCATCGCCCCGTTTTGAGATGTATGCCCAGAAACTTTATGAGCTTCGGAAAAGCAAAGGATTGACTTTGGAAATGGCCCGCGATCTGATGCTTGACGTATCCTACTTTGGGACGATGATGGTTTTTCTGGGGGACGCTGATGGAATGGTTTCAGGTGCCATTCATACTACGCAGCATACGATCAGACCGGCTTTACAATTTGTAAAAACCAAGCCTGGTGTTTCGACGGTCTCGTCTGTGTTTTTTATGTGTCTCCCTAATCGTGTTTCAGTCTTTGGAGATTGTGCTGTAGTGCCCAATCCTAGCTCCGAGCAACTTGCAGACATCGCTATTTCGGCTGCCGAGTCAGCCTTAATGTTTGGAATTGAACCTAAAATAGCTATGCTTTCCTATTCTTCCGGTACATCTGGAGCAGGAGAAGATGTAGAAAAAGTCCGCAGAGCAACTGAACTTGTAAAATCCAGAAGGCCAGATTTGAAAATTGAAGGGCCTATTCAGTACGATGCTGCCGTAGACCCTAGTGTTGGAAGACAGAAGCTTCCAAAATCTGCCGTAGCTGGCCAGGCTAGTGTTCTTATTTTCCCGGATCTCAATACTGGTAACAACACCTACAAAGCAGTTCAGCGAGAGACAAGTGCTCTAGCGATTGGTCCCATGCTCCAAGGCCTCAATAAACCTGTCAATGATCTCAGCCGGGGCTGTACAGTAGCTGATATATTCAATACGGTAGTGATTACTGCCATCCAAGCCCAACAATCCTAAGCGAATGAAAATATTTGTCATCAACTCAGGAAGTAGCTCAATCAAATATCAATTGATAGCGATGCCAGAAGCCAGAGTAATCTGCTCAGGAATGGTTGATCGCATTGGTTTAGAAGGCACTAGGCTAGATTATCGAGCTTTCTTGAATACTGGAGAAATCAGAAAATCCGAAATACTCCATATTCCGGATCATGCAGCTGGACTTCTGGCAGTAGCAGCTTTGCTCACTCATCCTGATTCCGGAGTATTGGCTGATCCCCGAGAAGTGGAGGTTGTGGGGCATCGAGTAGTACATGGAGGGGAGAAATTTTCTAAAACCCAACTGATCACTGAAGAAAGCAAAGCTGGAATTCGAGCCCTTTTTCCTTTGGCACCTTTGCACAATCCTGCAAATTATTTAGGAATAGAAGTTGCTGAGCAGATTTTTAAGGATGCAAAACAAGTGACTGTTTTTGATACGGCATTTCACCAATCCATGGAGCCAATCGCTTACCGTATGGCTATTCCCAATGAATTTTATGAAAAGCATGGGATTAGAGGGTATGGTTTTCATGGAACGAGTCACAAATTTGTCTCAGAAGTTGCAGTGAAACTAGTTCAAAAACCAGACTCGAAAGTCGTTACCATTCATCTGGGAAATGGCTGTAGCATGGCAGCTATTCGCGGGGGGAAATGCATCGATACCAGCATGGGATTTGGGCCGATGAATGGGTTGGTCATGGGAACACGAGCTGGGGATATCGATCAATCCGTGATTTTTCATTTAATAAATGAGTTGGGCTATAGTTTGGATGAGGTGAATTCGATCTTGAATAAAAAAAGCGGAATGCTTGGCCTGACCGGATTCAGTGACATGCGAGATATTAGAGACGAATATATTCAGGGAGAACCTAAAGCCATTTTGGCCTATCAGCTTTACGCATATCGAATCAAAAAATACATCGGGTCCTTTGCTGCAATTCTCAATGGGTTAGATGCGATTGTATTTACCGCTGGGGTAGGAGAAAATGATTATTTGACCCGGAAATTGGTCTGCGAGGATATGGGTTTTCTTGGGATTTTCTTGAATGAGTCTAAAAACGAAGCTCATAAAAAAGGTATCGGTGAGATTCAAAAATCGGGTGCGCAAGTCAAAATTTTGATCATTCCTACTAATGAGGAGTTGGAAATTGCTAGACAGTGTTTCGAATTGCTAGGCTAGTCAGTTGGAAAGCGGAACAAAAGGCTCAACATGAATCAATACATTTCCTAATTCAGGGATTTCTTCACAAAGCCGATCTTTCAGTTGATGCGAAATATGGTGCCCCTCTGTTACAGAAATTTCCCCATCTACAATCGCATGAAGATCGACATGGTATTTCATTCCAGCCTTTCGAATAAAGCATTTTTCCGTGTCTTTGACTCCTTTGACATCGACAGAAATCAGACGAATTTTTTCGGTCAAATCGCTGTAAATATCTTCATCCATAACTTCACCTAGGGCTGGCCGAAAGATCTGATAGCAGTTGTAAAGAATGAAAGCCACGGCAACCAAAGCGGCATAATCATCCGCTACCTCATATCCTTTTCCACCATAGATGGCTATTGAGATCCCAATAAAGGCAGCAACGGAAGTGATCGCATCAGAGCGATGGTGCCAAGCTTCAACTTTCAGGGCTGAGCTTTTCAGTTTTTCGCTTCGGTTATTCACAATTTGAAAAGATATCTCCTTCCAAATAATTATTGCACCAAGTACAATTAGGGTGAATGGTTTTGGGAGTTCGTGTGGGGTTTGAATGTTACCGATGGCCTGCCAAGCTATCGTGGCAGCCGACATAACCAAGAATACCACTACCAAAAAAGTAATTAGCGGTTCGGCTTTGCCATGGCCGTAGGGATGGTTTTCATCAGCTGGCCGTTCCGCATATTTCAACCCGACCAAAACCAAGATGGAGGAAAATACATCTACGACAGACTCAATACCATCAGCAATCAAGGCGTAAGAATTACCAAAAATCCCTGTCAGAAACTTGATTGCAGCCAAAAACACACTGCTGACCATGCTAAAAATGACTGTACGGATCGCTAGAGAAGGTCGAGACATGTCGCGAAATTAAGTAATAAAAGGTAAGGGAGGGTTTACTTTTGGGATTTTCCCAGCCAATACAAAGCGGTTCCGACGCCGATCAAAACCGCAGTAAGCCAAATAGAAGTCCAACTCACTTGAAGCATCAACCAAAGGCAAGCTAAAATCCCCAAAGCTGGAATCAAATAACCTCCCTTAAGAATGAAATAGCCTTGATTTCTAAATTTCGGTCTCAAAACAGGAATCGCTGCACAGGTCATGATGAATAAAAATAGCCTTGAAAGTACGGTCATTGCAGCCAAGAACGTAAAAGAACCCATCGCAGCTAATGCGAAAGCGGCTATACCAAAGAATAAAACCGAATTAGCAGGAGTTAGAAATTTAGGATTTACCTCCCCAAACCAAGCTGGGAGTGATTTTTCCAAAGCCAGTGCATACGTGATTCTTGAGGCAGAAAACATCGAACTGATCAGATTAGCCAAGACGGAAGTTGCGACTCCGATCATTAAAATTACTGCTCCTGTATTTCCAAACAAGGCAGAAGAAGCATCTAAAAGCGGACTTGTACTCTCTGCCAAATTGGGTACGGCGGCCTGGGATACCAATTGGATCAGCATGTAAATAATGGACACGATCACTAATCCTAGTAATAATCCCAAAGGCATATCTCGTTTCGGTCGTTTGGCTTCGCCAGCAGGTACAATCGCTCCCTCAAATCCTACAAAGGCATAAATCAATAATAATGCAGCTGCTCCCAAATCTGATCCCGAAGGTAAAGGACTATCAAACCTTGGAATCACATCCGGACCGATCAGTAAAAATCCTCCGAAAATCAATCCGATCAAAACGGAAAATTTGATGATCGTAAATAGGGTCATAGATTTAATAGACTCCGAGGACCCTAGAATATTTATTAGGCTAAGCAATCCACAAGTCATCCCCAATGAAATCAACCTTCCAAAACCTTCGCCCATAATCGGGAAGAAATAGGCGATGCTATCGGTGAGTAAAACCGTATTGGCAGCAAAGGAAATCAGTCGAGCCAAATAATAAAGCCAGCCTCCCTGAAACCCCACGAATGACCCAAAAGCCATTTTGCCATAACGAATCGGGCCGCCTGTGCCACGGAAATAACTTCCAACCTCGGCAAAACTCAAAATCACTGGCAGAATCAAGAGTGCGCAAAATGCATAAATCAATACGCTGTATTCACCCGCTAGCTTTGCCGCTCCAGACGGAAGTCCAAATATTCCAGCACCAATCAATCCATTTACGACTAGCATCCATACGCCCCAAAGGCCTAGATTTCTAGGTAGTTTTTCCTGAATTTCCTCAGTTGTTTTTTCTTGCACGGGACTTGGGTTGGTAGAAAGATTTTGGGGAAGATAATTCAAAAAATGAATTTGGGGAGTCTCAATTGAAGGGAGTGGTGCTGTAAGGACACCAGCTGTTTGTCACCTATTAGACGAGATAGGTCATTTCTGAAATATTTATTATTCTGTTAATGAAATGGTTAGCAGAAATTAATACATTTAAATATATTAAGTCCAGATTATTCTATCGAGAATATGAGTTCTATCTACTTTTCATATAACCCGAGTGACTCTGAAAAACCAGCCGATCAGCTGGTCAATGATCAGATATTGTGGCAAAGTATTCGAAAGGGTAATCAGTTAGCTTTTTCAAGTCTGTATAAGAAATATGTAAATGTACTCTATAATTATGGGATGCATATCCAAGCTGATCATGATGAGGTAGTGGATACAATTCAGGAACTTTTTGTGAATATCTGGTCAAGACGGGAATCTATGGCCGAAGTGAGTAAGGTTAAATACTATGTATTCAAATCTTTTAAAAATCTGTATGTAAATCGTCTGCAGCAGGAGCGCAAACTTAAAGGCGGATTGAATGATCCTTTATTAAGCGTTTCAGCTGAGGATTCCTTTGAGGAAGAACTGATCCTTTCTCAGACTAAGCAGCAACAAAGTAAAAAACTGAATGCCGCTGTGGAGCACTTGACCAAGCGTCAAAAGGAAGCCGTCCTGCTCAAATATTACAATGAGATGACTTTTACCCAAGTGGCTACCATAATGGGAATATCTCTGGAGGCCGTGCAGAATCTACTCTCCAAGGCCATTCAGCTACTTAGAGCTCGAATGTAGTCCAGAGGGCTTTGGTCTTGAAGTTTCTGATTTTTTGCCAGTCAAACAGATTGATAACGAATAAATAAGTACACATAAAAAAAATTAACCTCTTGATCTCTCCAAAAACTTAAGATAGATAGAGATAATACTCCATGTTATTTACAATATGTCAAAAAAGCCTATCCTCTAAATAGAGCCATTTAAAGGTCTTTTTTTATTCCTAGGGGAAGCCATTAAAGCATATTTTTAAAAATTTTAAAAAAAGTTGTAATAAAATGATGAGTGTCGAGAGAGTTTCCACTCTTATAGGTAGATATCAATTAAATAGATTGTGGAGCCTAATTTCGACTATTATCAATATTTTTCAGTAGAGGATTTTATCAATGATCCGTTTTTTCGAGGTTGGGTACTTCGACCTGATTCGGATAAGGATCAATATTGGGAAGCATATCTAGTAACCTATCCCTCCAAATCAGAAACGCTTAAGCAATCCCGCATGCTTTTGCTAAAATTGGGAATTCCTCATTACCAATTGTCGGACGCAGGAGTGACGAAGCTTTGGGATTCCATTCAGACTGCTGCGCTACCCAAATCCCAAACGGAGTATTTCTACAAGCATGCGAAATTTTGGTATGCAGCAGCGAGTATTTTGGTGATTGTAGGGCTAGCGATAGGTTTTTGGTCCCTACAGCCGACTTTGATCAGACATCAGACAGCCTTTGGTCAAACAGAAGAAATCACACTTCCGGATAGTTCTACAGTGATATTGAATTCTAACTCTACCTTAGAATATGAGGACAACTGGGAGAATCAGTCCGCCCGGG
>JAFMBQ010000597.1 GCA_017858365.1 Algoriphagus sp.
TTCCCCCTTTGGAACTAGCACCTGTTTGAACATCCAGCAAGTGGACCATATTCAGCGTATCATAATAATCCACTGGATATGGCTGCAAATAGCCATCATTTAGATTTGCGATACTACTTAACTCACCATTTGAGGATTTAAATGTGCTGAGATTGTCTAAGGTGAAATGAACCAGCTTTACTCTAGGATTTTGCTCAAAAGGATATTTTCGAAGTTGCTTAAAGTCAAGATCATAGACGAATACCTTTCCATCTGAGACAAACATAATCTCATCCCCCACAAAGCCTGCTCTTAATAAAACCATTCCAAACGCATCAGGTCCTTCCGAAAGTTGATTTTCCGCAAGAATAGTACCCGACTTATCTATGACCATGTAGTGACCTTCCATACTGGCTTGTTTCACGATCAAGTAAATCTCTTTGTCGTGATGATAGTCAAGAATATGAACTGGCTCCAATATATCCATCACCAATGAGTCCACTTTCACCAACTCAAACTCACGGTTTTCGTTGGATTTAACAGCCTTTTCTCCGCATGAAAAAATCAAGCAAAGCAGACTTATAGAAAGGAGTTGAAATCTCATATAATTGTTTTTTTAGCTAATCTATTATTTTTTCGTAGATAAACAACCCTGTAACTAAAATACCCCCACTTTCCATGCTACTCAGGTCTTGGCTGCTATCGTGGATGCAATATTGAACGGTGAGGATAGGATTTGAAATTTGGGTAACCTTTGAAGCTTCGAGACCTTGAAGGTTTTATATCTTGAATCTTTAACCTAATGATCCAGCTTATTATTGGACTCGAAAGGCGTAGATCCAGATATTTGCATTTATTGCACCCATAGCAGTATTATGTTGCATACAAGGCTTAATATTGTCCTCGATATTGATTGAAAGGAATCTTTCCAAACTCTTTGAATCTCCTCGTTTAAAAAACTTCTTGCTCTAGTGATTCCAATCCTTATTCGCCTTTTTCTCGTCTTATTTTTCATCTTCCTTATCGACTGGTATTCTTATCAAGCGTTCAAAACACTATTTCCTAACCAAAGCTGGATTAAGATTGGATTTTGGGTCATTTCTGTTTTTGTATACCTTTTTGTCGCCTACGGTTTTCTGACCTTCAACCGAAGTAATCTCAGCCTAAACTTTGGAAGGCTTATCTCACTACTGGTACTATCGTTGATTCCAAAGTTGATTATCCTTGGCTTGCTATTTGGCGAAGATTTCATTCGCTTTTTAACCGGGACCTATCAATCTGTTTCCGGAAACTCTGAGGGCGATTTTTTGCCCGAGCGGAGAAAATTCGTAAGCCAAATAGCATTAGTGCTATCCGCAATTCCTTTTTTAGGAATACTTCATGGCGTATTAGTGGGCAAATACCGCTACCGTGTAATCAATCATACCCTGGAATTCGACGACCTACCTGCAGCCTTTGACGGCTTTACCATCACCCAGATATCAGACATCCATTCTGGAAGTTTTGACAATAAAAAGAAGCTTGAATACGGCATTGATTTAATCAACAAACAAGAATCCGATGTCATCCTATTTACAGGCGATTTGGTCAACAACCATTCGAAGGAAATGGAACCCTGGATTGAAAGCTTCAAAAAGCTGAAGGCGCCCATGGGCAAATACTCCATCTTAGGCAATCATGACTATGGGGACTATATGACTTGGCCTAGTCAAGAAGCCAAAGAAGCAAATATGGAGCGCCTGTACGAAATCCATGAAGAGCTGGGCTTTAGACTCTTGCGCAATGAATCTGTGAAACTTCAAAAGCTTGCCCTGAGCGGAGTCGAAGCGGCCGGAGCAAGCATAGACTTGCTTGGCGTGGAGAATTGGGGAAAGGGATTTGGACAATATGGAGACCTTAAGAAAACCACTGCGAACCTCAGCGATCAAAGTTTTAAAATACTCATGAGTCATGACCCTTCTCATTTTGATGAAGAGGTAAAAAACTTCTCCCAATTTATTCATCTTACCTTGAGTGGCCATACCCATGGGATGCAGTTTGGGATTGAGATTCCGGGCTTTATCAAGTGGAGTCCAGCATCCCTGCGCTACCCGAAATGGGCCGGCATGTATGAAGAACTAGGCCGCTACTTACACGTAAACCGTGGATTTGGATTTTTGGCCTTTCCCGGCCGGGTAGGTATTTGGCCGGAGATTACGGTGTTGAAGCTGAAGAAGAAGTAGTATTCGCTGTTCAGGCTATCTATAAAATTAATCTGAACGTCTGGCTATCCCGCTGTTCAGGATATCAAATCCTGAACCTATATCGTAGGATTTTAAATCCGGATAACCTTTTAGGTCGTTAACTCCTCGCAGATTGCAAATCTTCAGATCGAACTTTGAGAGCACATCCTCGATATTCATGGGAACTCGATATGCGGAATATTTAACCTGACTTTTTTAAAAAAAATTAAAGAACGCTCAGAATAGTTTATTGGCCGTAATCTTGTATCTAAAATACATGATATCTTGTTTTTCAAATACATGATATTATATTTATGCTGACAAATAGCCTGTTACATGATACAAAAACAATTTCTTCAAGAAATAATAGCAGATCAAAATGAGGGTTTCCTTCGAAAAATACTGGTGGATCGAATAGAAACCCTTCCCAGCGAATCAAATCAGATCATCATTGTCAGTGGGGTAAGGCGCTGTGGAAAAAGTGTCCTCGTACGCCAAAGCTTTGCAACTGATCAATCCGGGATTTACCTGAACTTTGAAGACCCCCGCCTAGTCGATTTTGGGATTACTGATTTCCCAAAACTGGAATTGATCCGAGATGAAATGGGAAAAAGTGCGATTCTATTAGATGAAGTTCAGAATGTTTCTGGCTGGGAGATCTTTGCCCGATCGCTACATGAGCGGGGACAAAAACTTTACATCACAGGTTCTA
>JAFMBQ010000598.1 GCA_017858365.1 Algoriphagus sp.
TCGGTTTGGTTGAAGTGGACATAGAAGTCACAAGTCCGGAAGAGATGGATCAGCTGATTGAATATTTCAAAGAGAGAGAGAAGATCCGGGTCTCTGGCTAAGACCGGTTTATCTGCCGGTAAGGTTTGAAAGGGTGCCGATGAGATGGTCCTTAGTTGGACTTGGAAAGACCGAACCTTACTTGTTGACTTAATTTAAGCGTTTTTTAAGTCATTGAAAATCAATTAAAAATGGATAAAACTAAAAAAAAATAATTTTAAAAAATAAATAGTTAAAGTAAATCCATCTTCGCTTGTATTTATAGTAGGGGGGGGGGTACATTGACAACGTAAGATCAAGGTCGGCGCCGAAGTCTGGATTTTTAGGGTATTTTTTGCTCCGCCCTGCGAGTGCGAAAGGAGCAATTACATTTAATTTTTAAAAAATGAAAAAATTATTGTTGACATTCCTATTTATTGTTGCAGTTTCAATGGCTTCTTTTGCATCAGAGTATTTTTGCATAGTTTCTTCAGCTCCCAGCGACAACGTTAATTTTTGTAGAGCTTTATCATCAGGAAATGGTGATATGTGTTTTACCTCTGGCCCTGGCCCTGCTTGTTCTTCAACAGGGCAACAAGGTATAGGAGTCTGATTTAGTTCTTTATAAATGTAAGCCTATTTATTAGGCTTACATTTTTCATAAAAAATTATATAAATGAAAAAATTATTAAAGTTTATTGTATTTGTTTCTTTAATTGGCTGTTCTTCAAAGCTGGATAATTCAATTGATAAGACAGATTTTACTCCCAAATTGAATCTCGAAAGTTTAAAAATAAAAAGGTTTCCGACTTATTCTGGTCTTTCCGGCTCATTAAATTCAATAGGTTTTTTTAGAGATTCTATTGATTATTTTTCTGTAGTAAATCCTGGCCAAAATCAAATAGTTTTGTTCGATTATGATTCAGAAGAAATTGTGAATCTAATTGAACTCCAAATGGAAGGACCAAATGGTATTGGAAATTTGGGTCTTATGTCTTCTCATTCATTTATCTCTAGGGATTCATTGTTAGTATATAATTTACAAACAGGAAACCTATTTCTTTTACATGGTTCCGGTGTTCTTGGAAAAAAAATTCCAATGACTGATTATTCCAGTTCTGATCCTCTTCCTACTCCATTTCCCAATAGTATCAGACCTATTCAATTTAAAGATAGTATAGCATATATGGCAGTGGGAAGTTATAGAGTTTTAGATTATGATGGATTACCATCAGTTATTTCAGTCAATATTTTTGATGAAAAGGTTAACTTTTTAGGGTCTCATTCAAAACTTTACAGTGAAGCTTATTGGGGAAATACTTTTAAGTATGATCCTGCAATTGGTGTTTTAGGAGATAATATCGTCATTAATTATCCAGTAGATTTTAATCTATATTATTCCAAAATCTCAACTTTTTCAATAAACAAAATTGAAGCATCCAGCGTGTATTTTAATTCCATACCCTATTTTAAAGAGGATTCTGATTATTTTTTATCAGTTAATCAAAATGAAAAGAATGTAGAAGAAGATAATTACTCACTCTCAACTTCTGATTTTGCAGGTATTTTAACTGACAAATGGAATAATTTAATTTATAGGATTGCATACATAAGACCTACACTTGCGGAGGTTCAGGGAGGAATTAAAATACCAGACTTTTCAATAATTATTTTAAACCAAAAATTTGAGAAAGTAGGTGAGATGAAATTTGATGGTAAGATCTATGATTGTTCAATGATATTTATATCTGCAGATGGGTTAAATATTTTTCGAAAAGATCTTTATTCCCAAAATGAAGATTTTTTAAGTTTCGAGGTTTTTTCTCCATCCGGGTCATAGGGTGAAATTTTTAATTCCGAGAGGATCTTTAGATTGACTCTTTATCTGCCTATTAAAACAACTGACTTCATTTTATTCTTTTTGGAGATTGCTTGTAGCTGTTAGGAATTTTTATCCCCTCCCCCCTCTGGGTTTAATGTAGAGTTGGTACTAGGTGTAGTCCGCGACAATTGTCGGGAGCAACTACACCTTTCTATTTTATAGATCCCGTACAGTAGTCGGAAGCAATTCGGGCGATTAGAATTATTTTCATTCTATGGGAGAAGCTTACCAGATAAGAGATCAAGAATTGCCTTACTTTTTGACTTTTCAGGTTGTGGGATGGGCTGCCGTCTTTACCCGAAAAGCATACCGGGATTTTATTCTGGAGAATTTGACCTATTCTCGAAAGGAGAAAGGCTTGTATCTTTTTGGCTATGTGATCATGAATAATCACATTGATCTGGTAGTTCAGCGGAAGGACGGAAAGCTTTCAGATTGGGTGCGCGATTTTAAAAAGTTTACCAGCAAGAAATTAGTAAAACTGATTCTTCAAAATCCGTAAGAAAGTAGAAGGAAATGGTTGGAAATGATCTTTGAATACCATATTGAATTCAATAAGCGAATTTCGGATGTACAATTCTGGACTCATTAAGATCATGAGATAGAATTATATAGACCTGAGATGATCGAAAGTCGAATGAAGTACATTCACGAGAATCCGGTAAGAGCGGGAATAGTCGAGAAGGAGGAAGATTATTTATATTCGACTGCTCGGAATTAATCAGGGACGACAGGTCTGATTGAAGTGGATTATTGGTAATCTTAATTAATTTTCAATTGGTAAGGAGAACAAACTTCATTCAGTCCAAACTGATAATTGATTACGCCTCGGCGGGGGGAAGGAAACTTAACTGAAAATAAAAATTGTTAGCTTTATTGAACAAATAAAAATATCATCCAATGGACACTGCGGTAAAATATAGGATCATATCGGAAATCATCAACAGCATAGATATTCCGACGAAAGTACCCCATCGTTCCGCACAAAAGTTCGCCATTAATT
>JAFMBQ010000068.1 GCA_017858365.1 Algoriphagus sp.
GATATAATCATCCCCCTGTGTGTCGGCCACTCGTCATGGGTATTCATATGATTATTCCTATTTTTTTCTAATGTCAAAGTTAAAAAATTACTCCGTAAGGCTCTTGACAAAACCCTAATCCTTTTTTAACAATCGACTAGGATTGACTTTTCTGAAACCTTTTTCAAGCTTAGGCCCCGCGTCTAGTTTATAGATGATGTTAAATCTTATATTCCCAGTATTTACTGCCTGATCAAATGGTCCACTATTAATCAGGTTCAGGTTTTTGTAGACTGCATTGGCATTGACAGAAAACTTTCTATTGTTATACCCGATAAATCCCCGGACAAAATAAGTTGGAACTGCCCCCCATTTCTTCTGCTCAATTGTATTTTCCCATTCTCCATAACCTACGCTTAGGTTGACCGAACCTACTGCCGTCACAAAAAATCCTTTCCCTAAAACCAAAGTAGCTGCAGCCCCTGTATTTGGACCAAATTGAAAATAACTCGAACGCTTAAAATTTAAAATGTCAAGATTCTCACTGGAAGGAAGTAAAAGGGAGTCGCCTTTCATTCCTCCACCGTAAACTTCAAAGCCAACAAAAGGTGAAAAAGCAGACTTCTTTTGAATTGCAGCCTGATTAAATGAAGCTCCTATGGAAATCCGCTCTCCTCGAAATAAATAATTGAAATTAATTCCAACAGAATTCAACCTCATATCCTCTCTCAAATAATCTTCGGCAGGGTTCTTCAGATAATCCTTTTGAATGGAGTAACCCCCGTAAAACTGCCCAAAAAAATCTAAAATCATTCTTCTAGAATAAATATGTGACTGAAGGTCTAGAAATCTCGGCCAATCCTGGTATCGATTAGGATTCAAAAACCCAACGGGAAACGCAAGATTCAGTGTGAAATTCTCATAGGTAAAGCCTACACCAAGATTTAATCCTGAGTTTGGCTCAAACACATAACGCCAGTTCTCTTCGGGTACTCTTACTACAAAATTGGTGAACTTGCAAGAAAGGTAAAGCCTGAGATTTATTTTCTCTGGGTGTTGCTCTACATAAGCCGTATCAAAAGTGGGCTTTGAGGTCTGACCATTAATCCTGAAAGCAACGAGCAGAAAGGTGACTAGAAAGAAGGTTTTGCAAAAGCTCATCCAACAGGATTAATGATTATCTGATAGACATGAAAATTGAGGATAAATGTGATCAAAAAAAAATCCGGATCGTGATCCGGATTTTTTTTAAACAGTTAGAGTTCGAAAAGTGATTTCAAAATTAACTATCAAAAAATAGATTTTTGTTGAAAAGTTGTTTAATCACCGGATAAAATTTAAGACTTATCTTAATCATTACAAATGATTTAGCCCTTTTTTTTTTGAAAAAAAGAGACTTCCTATTGATAAGAGTACAATTTTTAGAATATTTGACGGGTACCTAGAAAATGTTTTTAAAAAAAAAGTCAAATCATGGTCTCCATAATTATCCCTTGTTTTAACCAGGAAAAATACCTTCAGGAAACGGTTTTGTCCGCTTTGAAATCTACTTATAAGTCTATCGAAATCATTATTGTAAATGATGGATCCACGGATGGAAGTAAAGAAATAGCGGAGCAATTGGCAAAGAAACATATCGAAGTTAAAGTCATTAATCAACAGAATAAAGGCGTTGCAGTGGCTCGAAATCGTGGAATTAAAGACGCAAATGGAATTTTTATTTTGTGCTTGGATGGGGACGATCTGATTTCGGATAATTATATAGAAGAAGCAGCACCTATTCTCATGAAGAAGCCCGAGGTAAAAGTGGTCTATTGCAAGGCGATAAAATTCAATAAAAAAAAGAAAAATCCTTGGAGGCTTAAGCCATTTAGCCGCAATTCTTTGGCACGAGACAACATGATTTTTGTATCAGCCCTCTTTCGCAAATCTGATTGGGCAGCTTGTGGGGGGTTTTCGGAGGACATGCACTATGGCCGCGAGGACTGGGAGTTTTGGATTAAAATGCTAAAAACTGGAGGAAAAGTAATTCAATTGCCATTTGTTGGCTTTTTCTATAGGCTTACCCCTACCAGTAAGCGAAAGAAAACCGGTACAAATGAGAAAAAAAGAGCTAGAATCGCCTACTTAAATTCTAAACATCAAGATTTCTTTGAACGTGAGCTGAACGGGCCATTAAGATTTCAACGAACTTGGTCCAAACCATATAATTCCCTTTTGAAGCTTTTAGGAAAGCTTTAATCCTTGTTTTGATCAACCAACCAATTTGGTACTCAAATGAAAATTAGAATACCTGATCTTCCAACAAAAGGAAAAGAGAAATTAAAATTTGAATAATTGGTTACTTTTGAAAGAAATCAACATTTCCAGCGATTTCTTTTTTTAGCCGAAATACCAACCTAAACAAGAACATGTCAAGCCGCTCCTTGAAATCTGCATTTAAATCTTACTGGAAGCAGCTTCGCTTTAATTTAAGTGCCTCAGACAGCCCCTTGTTCCAATTTTACTATAGAAATCTCTACACCCCCAAGAAAGGAAGTTTAGCTGATTTTTTATCCCAGTACTCTTTATCAAAAACCGGAAATTTTTTCGTCATTCAAATCGGAGCAAACGACGGTATCACTAATGACCCCATCCATAAATTCATCAAAAGAGATGGTTGGAAAGGGGTACTTCTGGAGCCTCAACCTGATGTTTTTAAGAATGAGCTTTCAAAGATTTATCATAAAAACAAAGGAATACACCCCATTTGTGCAGCGATAGGAAGAGAAGATGGATTTCAGAAATTGTATAAAATAGGATTCTGCAACATGAGATGGGCTACTGGTTTAGCATCTTTCTCTTTAGAGAAAATCCAGTTAGCTTTTAAAAACGGGGTCGTTGAGAAAAATTGTAAGAAATTTGGCATTGCAATTCCAGCGAGTCCTGATGCCCAGATCGGATTTGAAAATGTAGCGGTGATTTCTCCTGAAACACTAATCAAGAACTATTCAATTTCTAAAATAGACTTGCTTCAGATTGATGCAGAAGGTTATGACTTGGAAGTAATTCGGATCTTTGAAATTCCGAAAACGAATCCACAAGCCATTATTTTTGAGAATGAGAATTTGAATTCTGAAGATTTGAACACCTGTTATGAATTTTTAAAAGCAAATGATTATTCACTTGCTAAATTCGGCAGAGACACGCTAGCTCTAAAAAATCCAACAAATCAGCTTAAGGGATTTTTCACAGAAAACAGATTGTAATCTGTAGATCAAATCTTATCCAAGCCCTTCCAAAATTTCAGAAAGTAATACTTCAAGGGATTAGAATACTTCAATTGCTTCCAGGGTCTGCTTGCGTGCGGTCTGTGCCAAACCGGAGCATCCATCAACACATAATTCTCAAAGTCTAGCTCAATTGACTTTCTTGATATAAAAGTATCATACCAATCCTTTGCCTCATCAAGTTCAGTAAAATCAAATTTCTCCAAAAATTCAGCAGAAAAAAGCGTGCAGCAGAAACTCAGGCTTCGATTGGTCTTAATAATCGTATCCTTTACCCCTTTGAATTTCAGATAAGGGAAATTCACCACCCCCCTTTCATCCACGGTCACAGAACCTACCAATCCAGTCTTTGGATTATTTTTAGCGAAATTCAAAAGCACTTTTATGGTATCTATTTGTATCACTACATCGGATTCGATTACCAAAAGTGGAATTTTTGCATCCGTCGCCACTTTTTGAGCATGCTGTAAGACCAGTTTGTAATTTGGAGAAGGATGATCTGTCAAATCCTCCAGATGAATAAGCTCAAAACCGATTTCAGTTTTGCTTAGCTCAAGTTGGGCTTTGGTTTCCTCAGTACTGAAATCATTAAAAATAATATGGCGATGAGAAATGGACGACGCAGCTATTGCTCTAGCCGTATCTAGCGTAGTTTCAATCGAGTTTTTAACTGGTGTGATTACTAGTACTTCTGCCATCAAAATATTTTTCTCAAAAGTAGGGCTTTCCCTGCAAGGCAAAAAATAACCCCGAGCTAGCCGGGGTTATACTTTGTT
Source organism: Algoriphagus sp. (assembly GCA_017858365.1). Lineage (GTDB taxonomy): Bacteria > Bacteroidota > Bacteroidia > Cytophagales > Cyclobacteriaceae > Algoriphagus. The sequence goes on from JAFMBQ010000068.1 coordinate 4,025, forward strand.
TAAGCTAAGTCGCCTAATGCTTTTTTCATTCGTTTTAAGGCTTCTACTAATTCCTCGTCAGCCGCTGCATAGGATAGTCTAATGCAATTAGGAGCACCAAAGGCTCCCCCTGTTACCAAAGAGACATTGGCTATGTCAAGCAAGTATAAGCAAAGATCATCCGCGTCTTTTACAGTATGTCCATGAGCTGATTTACCAAAGAAAGCCGTGACATCTGGGAAGAAATAGAATGCTCCTTCCGGAACATGAGTTTTGATCCCTGGAATATCTTGTAATAAATCCAAAACTAGTGTTCTTCTTCTCAAATACGCATCAGCCATTTCTTTTGAAGGGGTCTGATCGCCTACTATACCTGCCAAAGCTGCACGCTGTGCGATACCGGTACCTCCTGATGTAAATTGACCTTGCATTTTTTCAACTGCTTTGGCAATGAATAAAGGAGCACAGATGTATCCAACTCTCCAGCCAGTCATGGCATATCCTTTTGAGAAACCATTAACTGTAATAGTCTGGCCAAACATATCGGGGAAGGAGGCGATACTGTAATTTTTTCCAGCAAAATTGATCAACTCATAGATCTCATCCGCAATCACCATCACGTTTTTATGGTTCTTTATTACGGCGGCAATTGCCTCGAGTTCAGCTTTGCTGAAAACAGAGCCGGTAGGATTACATGGTGAAGAATAGATTACTGCCTTAGTGCGAGGAGTTATTGCAGCCTCTAATTGCGAAGCTGTAGCTTTGAAGTTATTTTCTAGATTTCCTTCAATCAATATCGGAATTCCACCGGCCAATTTGATGATCTCGGCATAGCTAACCCAATACGGAGAAAAAATCACCACTTCATCTCCTTCATTGATGATGCACATGAAGACATTCGCGATGGAATGCTTGGCGCCGGTTGAGACTACAATATTTTCTGCTTTGGCATCTGCGATTTGATTCTCATCGCGAAGTTTCTTTGCAATCGCCTCTCGCAAATCCTGATACCCAGCTACCGGAGGATAAGAAAAGTATTTCCCCTCGTCAATTGCAGCTTTTGCAGCCTCCTGAATATGCTTGGGAGTTTTGAAGTCTGGCTCGCCTAGACTTAAACTGATGATGTCAATTCCTTGGGATTTCAATTCTCTGGCTTTCTTCGCCATTGCAAGAGTCGCTGACTCTTCCATATTGATTATCCGATCCGATAAAATAGAATTCATTTTTTGATAGATTTTTTTACAAACTCCTCAAAAATAGAGAGAAGATTATAAAATCTAAACAATCTGCGCCTTTTGATCACGAAATGTTATTTTTGAACAAAATACTCCGAAGTAAATTGCGTTTTTATAACAGATGAGTCGATTTTATATTCTTATTATTTTACTCTGCCTAATCAGCGGCTTGGTAAGCGCACAGAAAAATAGCGAAAAACCTAAAGTTGATCCGGATTCCTCAGGAGTAGTCAACTCCATGATACTTCCCACTTCCATGCCATTGCTTTTGTTTGATGACTCGAACTTGAAGGAAGAGAAAAAGGAAAAGAAGAAAAAGGCCAAAAAGAATATCTGGTTTGGGATCAAAACCAAAAAGTCATACACCAGACGAGAACTTCGTGGTCAAGAAATCATTGAGTTTTTCAACTATACAGATGCCAGTAGAAAACCTGACCCCTACATCAGAGATGTTTTTTGGTTTGATCAAGCTGAGCGCGAAATCAAAAAATCTGGCTACGAAGTAGGCAAAGGCTATCTGCTTCACGGTCCATACGAGCGGATCATCAATGAGGTAGTAGTGGAAAGTGGCATGTATTATTATGGCACCAAGCATAGGACTTGGATGCTATATGACTCCAAGAATATCCTTCAGGATAAAAATCACTATTCTGAAGGTTGGCCTCGTGAATCACGAGTTTCCTATCATGATCGCTCGGCCAATGTGATCGAAGAAATCATTCCCATGCAATATGGACTCGAAGAAGGAAATTATTTTTACTTCTATGAGGACAAACAAATCGCTGTGACGGGTGAATATGAGTACGGTGAAAAAGTAGGTCTTTGGACTGAATATTGGGATCTAAACAATTCGAAGGCTATTCGGAAACGGGAAGTCCAATATCAGGAAGCTGCTTATACCAAAAATTTCCGCCCCTATATTCGTGCTGAATGGGATAAGGACGGAAACTTGATTTACAGAAAAAACAACTAGTCTTTACTTCGAAACTTGAATTGCTGCCCTCCTACAGAGGCCTCATACATCAATCCACCCTTTGTCCGAGTAAAAACAGCCACTCCATCCACATATTTGGCATTTAAAGAGGCCCCAGAAGCGGCCGCAACGGCAGATACCTGAGCTGACATTTCTACTTTATTCTCTCTGAATCGGTCAAATGCTTTTTTGTCTTCAAAGAAAACAACCTCACTATACACTTGTCCTCCTGCTTGGAATCCGATAGTAAGCTGGGTCATTCGTGCAAAACCTATCAGTTCCCCTTCTTCATAAGCAACTCCATTGCCGGATGCTCCTCCTATTCCAAGCCCACCTTTTCCAACATTTGGGAGAATTATGTATGCATGGGATGAAGAAAATAACTCTTGCATGTCAGGATCATCTTCTAGAAATTCTGCCTTCGCCTCTTTTGAGTCTTCAATTATTTTATCATCTTTTTGGGCACTTTGGGCGAAAATGACCACAGAAGTGAAAAGGAAAACGATTGTGAGAATTACTTTTTTCATAATTTAAAAGTTCGATTGTTCGATTAGAAGTAAGGTTAATAAAAAGCATCTTCAAAAGACTTGAAGTTTGGATTGCCATGCTTGTCTTTGTAAACGCCTACTATATCAAAACGGATATCTTTATGCCAATCAATTTGGTGAATGTAATAGTCAGCAGCTTTAATAAGTAATTTACGTTTGATGGAATCTACAAATTCCTCCGCATAGCCGAACCCTGTTCCTGAGCGATACTTGACCTCTATAAAAATCAACAAGCCCTTATGCTTCATGATTAAGTCAATCTCAGCATGGCCATGCCGGTAATTGGACTCCAAAAGCTCGTAGCCCTTTCCTTTGAGCCACTCTGCAGCTTGCTCTTCTGCAATTCTACCAGTTTCATTATGTTCTGCCATCTTGGATAATTGTTTAATTTTGAAAAATAAGCGGAACGATGCATCCCTTTATCCTGTTTAAAAGCATCCCTTTTCAGAAGATGAACCAAATTATTAATAAATCAGTAGATTTCCGAGACCTCGGTTTACTCGATTACCAAGAAGCTTGGGATTATCAAGAGGAGCTTTTTGCAGAAACTGTGGCTTTGAAAATCGAGAATCGAAAAAACCCTGATTCCGAACAGAAATTGACTCCAAACTATTTGCTTTTCGTGGAGCATCCCCACGTCTACACGCTGGGTAAAAGTGGAAAAGCAGAAAATCTCTTGCTCGATGAGAATGGCCTTGTGGAAAACAAAGCTCAGTTCTACAAAATAAATCGAGGTGGCGATATCACCTATCATGGACCGGGGCAGCTTGTAGGCTATCCAATCTTAGATTTGGAAAATTTCTTTACCGATATCCATAAATACCTGAGGCTTTTGGAGGAAGCAATCATCCTGACTTTAGCAGATTATAATATCATTGCAGGAAGAATCAATGGGCTTACGGGAGTTTGGCTTGATCATTTGGACCAAATAAACCCAAGAAAAATCTGCGCCATGGGTGTCAAATCTAGTAGATGGGTGACGATGCATGGTTTTGCATTTAACATCAACTCCGACTTAAGCTATTTTTCACACATCATTCCTTGCGGAATAGATGATAAAGCGGTCACTTCGCTGCAGGCTGAACTCCAAAGAAAAGTCCCCTTAGAGGAAGTTAAAGAAAAAGTAAAATACCATCTCCTGAATCTATTTGGGATGGATCTATTATAATTTTCATGAAATCGAGCATGACAAAAAAGTCACACACTGGGATGATTAAATGCTGCGAGATTCCATATGGCCATTAAGAAGAAATTATAATCACATGAAAAAAGACATTGATTTCCACCCGGTCACAGGGGTAAAACTTGCTATCGCAAAAAAGGAAAACGCAACAGGGACAGAATGGGCTGTCTACATTATCAATTTGAATCTCATCGAGCTAAAAACAGTCATGATCACCTCGAAAGGCTATGGAGAATTGAATGGTGAACCAAAAAAAACATCGACACTTCGACATATGATTGAAGAGCTTGGTCCACAATCCATTGCTAAAATAGAATCGATTGACCCCGTTGTATTCTCCTTAACTAATGAATTTTGGGTGAGCTACTACATTATGGATCAAATATTTGACAAAAGGTTTATCTTTACTTCAGGCAGTTTTGATCCGGGATTCATCACCTCTATCCCCGAGATTGGGCTCCAAGGAGTACTTCACGCATAAACTTTTCCCATATGGATAATTTTTTAGATCAACTCAGCGATATTCTTTTTTTGGATATTGAGACTGCCTCAGTTACTGAAAGCTATGAGGAGCTACCAGATCGACTAAAAGACGAATGGTTAAGGAAAGAGCGACTGATCAAACCTGATCGGACAGATTTAGCACCGGGAGATTTGTACTTTGACCGAGCAGGAATTCATGCCGAGTTTGGTCAGGTTGTCTGTATTGGCCTTGGGTACTTTCAGAAAAATAAGAAAGAAAAAAAGCTTTTCCTTCGATCCAAATGTATTTCACATGAAGAGGAGCGGGAACTTCTTTTGGAATTCAAGGCTTTACTTGACAAAAAGAAATGGGTTCTTTGTGCACATAATGGAAAGGAATTTGATTTCCCCTACTTATGCCGAAGAATGCTAATTCATGGGATTGGACTACCCGAGCCTTTGCAAATAGCTGGTAAAAAACCTTGGGAAGTTCGGCATTTGGATACTATGGAGCTTTGGAAGTTTGGGGATTATAAGCATTACACCCGTCTCGAACTTTTAGCAGCTGTTTTCGGAATAGAATCTTCCAAAGGTGACTTAGACGGAAGCCAAGTAAATGCCACTTATCACCTTGAAAAAGATATAGAAAAAATCAAAATTTATTGTCTAAAAGACATAGAGGTAACGGCCAGAATCTATTTAGCGATGAATCCTCAGGATCTCGAGCTGGACATAGAGGTGATCCATTTGAAAGATTAATCAAAAGATCATGCAAGCATAACCCGTCCAACCAAGAATCTTTTTACCTTAACTAAACACAATAACCCAAAACATGGGAAGAAAATCAGATAGAAAAAATACAACCAAGAAATTCGGGCCCGACAAGCCTGATGCTGGCAGTTTAGCCAGCAAAATCATTCAATTTTTAGATTCCAACTACGGTTCGGAATTCAATGCGAAACAAATCATTAAAAAGCTCGAAATCAGAGATGCCGTCTCCAAAGATGGAGTTGAGCCTATCCTTAGCAAATTAGTAGCTTCTGGCTCAGTTTCGAGAAATTCTCGTAATTATTACTCTTCCACTCAAGATCCAGACTACATTATAGGTCGAGTGGATTATGTGAATGCAAGATTTGCCTTCATCATCAGAGAGGCAGACCCAGATTCATTAGGCGATATCATGGTGAAAGAAGGGGACATGAAGCAGGCACTGGATGGTGACCGCGTCCGAGTGATGGTCTATCCTGTCAAAGGAAAAACAGGCCGTACAGAAGGCAAAATTCTTGAGGTGCTGGAGCGAAATCGTGATGAATTTGTAGGTAGAGTAGAGATCTCTCCTCGATTTGCCTTCATTGTACCCGATTTCAAAAAAATGCATAAAGACATCTTTGTGCATCGAGGTGATCTCATGGGAGCTGAGCATAATGAGAAGGTAGTCGTAAAACTTACTGAGTGGCGCGATGGAGATAAAAATCCATCCGGAGTAGTCACTCGAGTGCTAGGAAAAGCGGGACTTCACGAAGTGGAGATTCACTCCATCATGGCAGAGTTTGGGCTTCCATTCGAGTATCCAGAAGCGCTGGAAAAAGAGGCAAATGATATTTCTGAAAATATATCTTCGAAAGAGATCAAAGCCCGTAAGGATTTCAGAGACGTGACCACTTTTACGATTGACCCGGCAGATGCCAAAGACTTTGATGATGCCATCTCCTATCGGGAATTGGAAAACGGAAACCTTGAAGTGGGAGTTCATATCGCTGATGTAAGCTATTATGTCAAGCCTAATACCGCATTAGAAAAGGAAGCATATAATCGAGCGACCTCAGTCTATTTGGTAGATCGGACTATTCCGATGCTTCCAGAGCGATTGAGCAATGGACTTTGTTCCCTTAGACCAAATGAGGATAAGTTGACTTTTGCCTGCGTATTCGAAATGGATCGTCAGGGAAATGTGAAAAAGCACTGGATTGGCCGTACGATCATTCACTCTGATCGTAGGTTTGCCTATGAAGATGCTCAAGAAAATATTGACAATCAATCGGGAGATTTCTTCCAGGAATTGACATTGTTGAATGAGCTCGCGAAAAAAATAAGAAAACGCAGATTTGATCATGGCGCTGTCAATTTTGAAACGGTTGAAGTAAAATTCAAACTGGATGAAAAAGGAAAGCCTCTCGGACTATTTGTGAAAGAGCGAAAAGACATTCACAAACTCATTGAAGAGTTTATGCTTTTGGCTAATAAACATGTAGCTGAATTTATTTTCAATAAGAATAAGGGAAAAGACACTTTCGTGTATCGGACGCACGATTCGCCGGATATGGAGCGTTTAGAGACGTTTTCTGGCTTTGCAAAGCGATTTGGCCACCAAATGGAGATAGATAATGAGCAAAAAATCTCCGCTGCGCTAAACAAGTTGATGGAAGAGATTCAAGGCAAGCCCGAACAAAATGTCTTGGAACAATTGGCGATTCGGAGTATGGCAAAAGCCAAATATACCACTGAGCCAAAAGGCCACTTTGGACTTGCCTTTGCACATTATTCTCATTTTACCTCGCCAATCAGAAGGTATCCTGATTTGATGGTTCATCGCTTACTTGAGCTTTATTTGGACAACGGGAAATCCCCTGATGCTGAAATTTGGGAACAAAAATGCGTCCATTCATCTGAGCGGGAAAAGCGCGCCGCAGATGCGGAGCGAGCATCAATTAAATACAAGCAAGTGGAATTCATGTCCCTTGCTGAGGTCAAAGATTATGATGGAATTGTCAGTGGACTCACTGAATGGGGAGTCTTTGTAGAAATCACCGAAACCAAGTGCGAGGGTATGATCCGAGTGCAGGACATGGATGATGACTACTATGATTTTGACCAGAAAAATATGCGACTCATTGGTTCGCGGACAAAAAAAATGATCACTTTGGGAGACAAAGTAGTGGTGAGGGTAGTTAATACCGACATCGATCGAAGAACAATAGATTTGGAATTTGCTGATAATGACGAAAAGAAAACACGCAGACGCGCTATTAGATAAATTAGAACAATTAATCCAAGAGCTTCCAGCTCACATCGAGATCGGGAGATCTCCCAAAGAACTCTACGAACCCATTACCTACATTCTCAACTTGGGAGGAAAGCGAATCCGTCCCTTGTTGAGTTTATTGGCCTATGGGCTTTATCAGAGTAATCCTGAAGCTATCCTCAAGCAGGCACTAGCCATCGAAGTGTTTCACAATTTCACCCTGATGCATGACGACATCATGGATGATGCACCACTTAGACGAGGGGAAGCGACTGTGCATGAAAAATGGAACCCTAATATTGCGATCCTATCCGGCGACGTGATGTTGGTGAAGGCTTACGACTTACTACTCGATACTGATCCAAGGTTATTACGGGAAGTTTTAGAACTCTTCAATCAGACAGCCTCCGAGGTTTGCGAGGGCCAGCAATTCGACATGAATTTCGAAAGTTTGGGGACCGTTTCAGAAGAAGAATATTTGGAAATGATCCGATTGAAAACTGCAGTATTACTCGGGCTTGCCTTGAAAATGGGAGCAGTCTTGGCTGGAGCTGGAAAGGAAGATGCGCAGAAACTTTATGACTTTGGAGTAAATATTGGAGTTGGGTTTCAATTGAAAGATGATCTTTTGGATGTCTTTGCAGATCAAGCCAAATTTGGAAAACAAGTGGGCGGAGATATCATCGCAAATAAGAAAACGTTCCTTTTGATCAAAGCCTTAGAACTTGCGAAAAGCGAAGAGGCGGAGTCATTAGCTTTTTGGCTTAATCAAAAAGACTTTGATAAAGAGGAAAAAGTAAGTGCTGTAAAGAAAATATATAACGCTTTAGGCATCAAAGAATTGACCGAAAAAAAGATGCATGCATACTTTGCTGCAGGATTTGAACAGTTTGATCAAATTCATTTTACAGATGAGTCCTATTTCCTAGAACTCAGGCAAATCACCGAGGATCTCATTCACAGGGAAAAATAAACTATGCCAATCACTATTACAGTAGCGCTAATACTCATCACGGTGGGAATTAGCTTCTATGGTTTCAATAAGCCTGAGTTTCTGAATCGATGGATGTTTATCCCCTATAAAATTAAGCATAAAAGTGAATGGGATAGATTTGTTACCTCGGGCTTTATCCATAAAGATTACATCCATTTGCTGTTCAATATGTTTACCTTTTACTTCTTTGGTGGAGTAGTGGAGCAGGTATTGAGCTACAAGTTTGGAGTAGTAATTGGCGGGGTGATATTCGTGCTCTTCTATATTTTAGGTATTGTGATTTCCGATATTCCTACCTACTTGAAGAATCAAGACAACAGTTATTATCGTGCACTTGGAGCTTCAGGAGGAACCTCAGCAACTGTTTTTGCAAGTATTATTATCCTCCCTTTATCCGACATCTGTTTGTTCGGAATTCTGTGCTTGCCTGGATTTATCCTTGGAGGTTTATTTTTGATCTATTCCTATTTCAAGGGTAAAAATCAGGATGACGCAATCAATCACGATGCCCATTTGTACGGGGCAATTTTTGGAATTCTCTTTATACTTTTGATCGCTCCTAGTAGTGCAACTACCTTTATCGAGCAGATAAAATCTTATAAGCCATTCTAAAAAAAATCCCTCTCAATAATTTGAGAGGGATTTTGCTTTATTTCTTTTTATCGAGTTTGGTCTTCATTTCTTCGATATTGAGAATCTTAGAAATTTGTTCTCGCTCCAGCTTTCGGAATCGAGTGAGCTCTGTATCAATCTTTGTTACTAGCTCGGTTTTGACTTCAATAGACTGATCAGTTGGTCGATAATCTCCATTTCCTACCACGCTGCTCAAATGAGCCAATTTGTTATTAAGGCGAATTGGGAAGTTCAGGGGATCTTGTCCACTCTTGTTTTGAGTCTGATAGAGCGTCTTCTCTATTTCATCCATCTCAGTCAGTACTTGTTTGAGATTAGAAGGCTTGGTCTCTAAGCTATCCATCTCAGCCCGATAGGTCCGAATGAGTTTGATCGATTGATGAGTCTCCGTCAATTTATCTCTCACTGCAAGCAAGTAATCGTACTGAGACTCTAGATCA
>JAFMBQ010000599.1 GCA_017858365.1 Algoriphagus sp.
TTTTACCTCTCATAAGTAGCTTCCAAATAGTGTCTAACTTTTTGGGGCTATTCTAGTATTGGGTATTTTTTGAAATTTTTAAGCTTTTAGGAGGTGTTTTTTAACGATTCGGGTTTCTAATCTCAAACCAGATTTTAAAAATTTCAATCTTCTAGTTCAGGTCCCTACTATTTTCCAGAGCAAAGTTTACGCTTCTTCGGATTGAAAATCCTAGGATCGAGGTTCCCGATTGCAAATCGGGAACAGCAGGCTCTGCAGGATACTCGACTGAGCCATGAAGCCGTTACTTCTTCTAGATGATATTTTCGACAAGCTCGATGACCTTCGGATTGCGCAGCTGATGCATCCATAATTCTAAACACTACTGGCTTAAAAAAAATTGAAGAATAAAAAAGTAAAAGAGCCGATATAGTGAATCGGCCCTTTTATTAATGACTCAAATTTCATCTTTCTTTTTAAACTTGAGGCTGTAAAACTTATACCCCAATGTCATGCTGAAGAAATTCCATCGATTCTCGAAAGGATAGAGTTCTCCATCAATTTCAATATCTTTTGAATAAAATGAAGTCGGTTGCAGCTTTGCCCAAAACACAACTCTTCGGGCATATTCAATAGAACCCCCGAAGGCAAAGTTTAGAGTAACTGGTAACTGGGAAGTTTGAAAAGCATTTCCCACTTTAGAAACCCCAGGTAAGCCTCTAAAGGAAAGCTCTGGATCGTCCTTGACAAGATTTGCTGAAAGATTAACTCCTCCGAATGCATTTATTTCCATTTTTCCAAAATTCACAATAGAAAATTGAGGTAATATTTCCCAAGACACCCTTGTAACACTCGGACCGCTTACCTTAAACTCAAATTCGCCGGGGAAAACCTCTTTGTTCTCATTGTAATATAGATAAGAGTTGTATGCTCTTGAATAATTAAGTTTTTGGTGAATTGCAAATCTTTTAGAAAGTTGCCATTCGAAAAAAACTCCCGTTAATCTAGTTCCAAATGCCTCGCTATCATTTTGCATTACAATAATGCTATCAAACTGATAAAAGGGACTAAATTGATTTATTCTGGTCAAACCTACCTCAATTCCAAAAGAATTTTGAGAATAAGAATTATTATAGAATAGGAAACAGATAATAATAATTAAAGTTTTCTTCATTCTGTTTAAATAAATTTATCTTTAAAAAATTCCGATTTTATTGGGCTTGGAAGAATAAGCTACCAGTATCGTACATAAATCCATCTGAACCAATTCCATCACAATATTCAACAACAGATGAACCAAGTTTGTCAGTCGCATCTGTAGTGGTAATAGAAAAACTTACATTACTTGTGGTAGTGCTTCCGTCAGGTAATTTATAATTATTTGAAAACGAAAAGTTTTGGGTTTGAGTATTTCCAGGGTCAAACTCACTCCAAACAAACATCATTCGATCTCCATATAAACTTCTGGTCCAAGTAATTATTTCAGCACTTTCATATCTCCATTGGGTTTCACGTTTAAAAACACCACAATTTCTTAAATCACTGTTATTTAAATAAAATGCTTTTGTGACAGTGAAAGGAGCTCCATTGAGAGGTGCAATAGTTATAGAAACATCGATTTCTAAATCACCATTGATCCATTGATCTTTAATTTGGTCGAAAATATTCATATTCTTCAGCTTAAATCGATAGAATCTCTCTTTACCAACTCTATTATCTCTTTCGCAGCCAGAACCAGGACCAGAACCGATAGTTCCGCCTCCACCACCGCCACCACCGTTTATGCTACAGGTGTTATTAGACTCCAAGACATCCTGTCTCATGTAATAGGTATTTTGCTCATTCTCGAAAACGGCTTCAGCAAGAAATGGACACTCTTCCGAAATTCTACTTGACTCATTTTGATTTTTCGGAATAGCTATGATCCTTTCATTCTCACTTATTACAATTACGGGCCTAGTAGGAGGGTCATTGGCATTGAGTTAAAAATAATTACCGTCTTTATCATAGGCAGGAACAATGTCATTTTGAATAGCACTAGGTACAAAAGCGACCAGATAATCTTGATCTTGCGAAAAATCAATTTCATCTGAGAACTCTGGCATATAGACTTGCAGGAGTGGATGAATTCTGGCTATAGAATCTAATAAATCCTCAACGTTTGCTGTTCTCTTGGAAATAAGATCGGCACCTGCAATGATTGACCCGAAGGTTCTTGTTCTTTTGTTAATATCTTTAGAACTGGTTCCGATCGATTCATTCCGGTTTAACTCTATTAGAAAATTGAAATCTCCATCAATTCTCTCGCTAGCTTTTGTTCTTAAAAAATCAACGACTCCCGGGTCAACCAAACTGGCTGCAATATTTTTGGCGACTTTGGAAGCTAATTGATCTTTTAATGTACTTGAATAAGACATTTCGCTTTCTGTACTTTGAAGAACTGAAGGATCAGTTTCGCCTATTAATTCTTCCTGACAGGAAAGCAACCCAAAAGCGATGAGAAAAAAAACCAGACTATTAATAAATAGTCTTTTAAGATTCTGTGATTTCATTTTTTTGGTTGTTTAATTATCATCAAATCTCTACAGCAAAAACGACAAAAAAAATACCTAGGATTGGGTATTTTTCGAAATTCCTAAGCTTTTAGGAGTTTTTTTTTAGCGATTCGGGTTTCTATTCTCAAGCCAGAACTTATGATTTTCAATCTTCTAGTTCAGGTCCCTGCTATTTTCCGGAGCAAAGCTTACGCTTTTTCGGATTGAAAATCCTCAGATCGAGGTTCCCGATTGCAAATCGGGAACAGCAGGGCTCGATGACCTGCGAATTGCGCAACTGATGCAGCTGATCTCCAAGCATACCTTTGGGCAGATCTTCCTGACCGATGCCCGACCGGAGAGATCTAGGAAGATTC
>JAFMBQ010000600.1 GCA_017858365.1 Algoriphagus sp.
GCAGCAGATTATGTAGCTGAGGCAGTTCAAATCTCAAAATTGACTAATGCTCCGGTTAAAGTGACTTGGAATCGAGAAGATGATCTTAGTGGAGGTTTGTATCGTCCAGCAGTTCGATACCGCTTTGAAGCGGCTTTGGATGAGTCGGGAAATATGATCGGTTATAAATTGAAAGGTGCAGGGATTAATTCCGGAAATAGCACTCGACAGGATAATTTCCCGTCCGGAGCAGTAGCAAATCTTAAAATCGAAAGCGTAGAGCATCAATCTCCCATCACTACCAATGCTTGGCGAGCGCCAATTACCAATTTCTTGGCCTATGCAGAACAATCCTTCCTAGATGAAGTAGCGCTTGAAGCTGGAAAAGACCCGGTTCAATTCCGATTAGAGCTTTTGGATAAAGCGAAAAACTCACCGACTGGTGAGATCAAATACGATGTGGATCGGATGATCGGTGTGATCAAAACTGCTGCTGATAAATCAAATTGGGGTAAAGATCCAGCTGTCAAGCAAGGGTTTAGTGTGTATTTCTCACACCGAACTTATGTGGCACAGGTTGCGGATATTGTCCAAGAAGGTGGAACACCAGTATTAAAGAAAATTACTGCTGCAACTGATTGTGGGATCGTCGTCAATCCAACTGGAGCCAATCACCAAGTGAGAGGTGGAATCGTTGATGGAATGGGGCATGCGATGTATGGTAACTTGACTTTCAAAGATGGGTTGCCTACACAAAAGAATTTTGATACCTATAAACTCATCCGAATGAAGGAAGTACCTGAAGTGGATGTGCATTATGTAGATTCAGGATTTGATCCTACGGGATTGGGTGAGCCAGCGCTTCCACCTACAGGTGGGGCTATTGCTAATGCGATTTTTGCTGCAACAGGCAGAAGATTGAGAAGCCAGCCATTTAATGAGCAAGAGGAATTCTCTGATATCAAGCTGGAGATTCGAAGAGCATAATTTAATTCAAAAAAATAGCCTTCCGGATTTAGATTCAGAAGGCTATTTTTTCTTACTTCAGTTTTACCGGAAACGGACCCAAGTTTCCCATAGTGCGCAAAGCAGATTTTAACATTGCATACTTATCAATTCTCCTATTTCTTAAATTTCATCCATTCCTCTTTCTGGCCAGTATGCACCTGTTAAGATCAATTGATTGGCCTTTTCATCAAGCTTAAATTCAATTTTCATTTCAGATTTCTCTTTTTCATGAATTGCTAGACATGCATTGAAAAAAATGAGATCAAATTCCAAAATGAAATTTCCACTTTTTGAAGTTTCAACTTGTGGACTGGCTTTTAAAGTTGCATTTTCTGCGAGAGCGCCTTCCTTTTTATAATAATAGGAAAGAAAGATCCCCAGCTCCATAGACTTGGTTAGGAGAAAGTCCGAAAGTCCTTTAGGTTCTATATAAGTTGAGTAATCAAAAGACCAGGTTTCCTGCATGTGAATGAATTTCCCAAAGATACAAATCTCCGAAACCTAGAAAAACGAGCAATATCCACTATTTTAACCCTATGAATTACCCAATTTACCTTGACTACAATTCAACCACGCCTTGTCACCCAGAAGTAATCGAAGCAATGCTTCCTTACTTTGGAACCCACTTTGGGAATGCCGCCAGTAAATCTCATCCATTCGGCTGGATGGCAGAAAATGCTGTTGAAAAAGCCAGGGAACAGGTTGCCAATTTGATTGGAGCAAATCCAAAGGAAATCATTTTCACTTCAGGTGCTACTGAATCAATTAACCTGGCCTTAAAAGGTGTTCTTGATCGTTTTCCAAAAGATCGTTTTCATATCATCAGCTGTAAGACTGAGCACAAGGCAGTTTTGGACACCTTGGATTCGATGGAAAAAAAGGGAGCCGAGATCACTTATTTGAATGTGGATTCTGAAGGAAAGATTGATCTGAAAGAATTAAAGAATTCAATCCGGCCAGAAACCAAAATGATTGCATTGATGTGGGCCAATAATGAAACTGGGGTAATTCACCCAATCGATGAAATCGCCAAAATAGCTGAAGAACATCAGGTGATTCTTTTTGTGGATGGAGTGCAAGTGGCGGGCAAAATTCCGATTTCCCTTTCAGGAGTTCATTTAATGGCGATTTCAGCACATAAATTCTATGGCCCAAAAGGAGTAGGGGCACTTTACATCCGGCATAATCATAATCTACCGAAACCACTTGCACAACAAATCGGAGGAGGGCATGAGAAAGGTTTTCGATCAGGCACGCTTAATGTCCCTGGGATTGTGGGCATGGGTAAAGCAGCAGATATGCGCTTTATCGAGATGGGAGATGAAGCCAAAAGATTAAGGAAATTAAGTGATTTGCTGGAAAATAAGCTTTTGCAAATTTCTAACACTTTTTTGAATGGAAGTCAAGCAGGTAGATTATCTCATGTCTCCAATATTGCTTTTGCAGGAGTAGAAGGGGAGGAGTTACTTCGAAAGGTCTGCTTGAAAGTAGCAGTAAGCTCTGGCTCCGCTTGTACAAGTATCTCACCAAAGCCAAGTCATGTGCTGAAAGCGATGGGCTTGGATTCAGATTTGGGAAGAGCCTCATTACGTTTCAGCCTAGGAAGTCAAACCACAACGCAGGATATTCTCGATACAGCCGATTGGGTGAAGGAAGTGGTAGGCGAGTTGAGGGAAAGGAATGGTTGTTAAGTCAAAAAGCTAAAATGAGAAATCTAAAAAAATTTGACAATCTGAAAAATAACTAAAGCTGATAAATTGGTAAAATAAATTGCTCGCTGCGACGCCGCGCCGCAGCGAGATTGGATCCTTAAAGATTCAAGTCTCGTAAATCCTCCTCCGTATCGACATCAACTTTTCCCATTGGGAATTTAACTAGCGCGCAATCATCTTCATGTGCT
>JAFMBQ010000601.1 GCA_017858365.1 Algoriphagus sp.
CAAATAGAATAGAAATTCATGAACAATTTAAAATTTCAATAAATAGAAGTATTGGGCCTAGGAATTTGAAATCTTCATTAGGTCTTGCCAAATCACTAGGCTTTAAAGTTGATAATCAAAATGATTCTAAAATAGAATTATTTCTAATGTATGATGATTTTATCACTAAAGATATGGAGACTCCTTATTTGACTCCAAGTTTGGATTCCGACACAAAAATTAAACTCATAGAAAAAAGTAAAATAGTAATTGATTTGTTCTTGCAAATTAAAGGAGAGCTGGAAGTAAGATTAGGGGAGAACGAACTTGAAGCTTTTGATATGGTGCTTGATCTTAAGCGAAAACTAGAAAATATAATTGATGATTATGAGTTTAAAAAAGATGAGACACGAGGGCGACAATACTAATCCCCATCTGAGTGTAGACTTGGCGTTTGCCTGGGTGTAATTTGTAATTACACCCTTATATCTTTTGGAATTTGTAATTCCCCCTGCCAGCGCAAAGCCCCGAACGTATCATGCTTAAAAAACAGAGAATGTTAACCAGATAAATTACTTGATAATGATAAATAACGAACGAAAATATTTAGAATTTATTGAAAGAAATGGTGTCGGTAAAAATGATTCAGTTGCTTCATCAACCAAATCATATATTTCATATTTGAATACTGTTTCTAAATTAATTGGTGAAGACCTTTCAGAAAAAAATCTTTACAATGAAAATTGTGTAAATGAAATAACAAACAGATTAAAAGGATTGAGAAATGAAAAATCAATATCAAACTATAAATCTGCTTTAAGACAATATGTGAAAATGATTCAAAATAAATAATGAAAAAAATCAATTACTAACAGAAACTTGAAAATTAGATTTTTGCCCACCCCCATCTGAGTGTAGAATTAGCGTTTGCCTGGGTGTATTTTGCAAATACACTCTAATATCATTTGGATCCCGTACAGCTGTCGGGAGCAATTCCATTTTTCTCAAGTTCAACCCTTTCAGGGTTGTCGTCCTCGTTATCATTTACATTTTTCCCCCGGTTTTACCGGGGGCTATTGAAAGGTTCGACCACTTTGTGGTCATTGGTGGAACCGTCCGTTATAGTCAAGTTTCCGACCCCGACAGGGGTCAAACTTCTCAATAACCGCGGGTGAAACCCGTGGATAACGAACCACAAAACGATCCCCACGACCCCGAAGGTGGTCGAACTATTTTCTAGAATCATTACGAGATCATTTGACAGCCAAGGATTCACCGTCAACTATTCAACACCCAATCTTGACTGGCAATCACCCTAATTCGAGTGTTCAACACTCAATCTTGAGTGATAAACACCTAAATTTTCCTAAAAACGACCCGAATTTGAGTGATTTTGACTTAAACTTGGGTGAAATTGACTTAACCTCGGGTCTTTTTTGCTTTAGGTTGACTGAAAATGACTTAAGCTTGACTGATTTTCACTTTAATTTGATTGAAAATGACTCAAATTTGACTGAGTTTCAGGTCAATTCAGGTGATTTTGACTTAAAATCGGGTCTTTTTTACATTAAGTCGGGTGGTAAAGACTTTCCCTTGACTGTTGATCACCTTAAGTCGGGTGTTCAACACCTTCCAGAGGGATTCTGCACTAGGCCTAAAAAAACCCGAAGCAATCGCTCCGGGTTTCCGCTGTTTTTGACAACTTACGCTGCGGCTGGATCGCCTCCTCTCCGCTTGGACCGCCGCTCGTAGCGTACAGCCAGATCCTCATACACTTTTTTGGAATTCGGCATTCCGTCTTTGGCAGCAATCTGTACCGAGCCATAATACTTATTGGCTTGCTCCAGTACCTCCGCACCCGCCTCCAACAAGGTATCATCCAGATTGGAACAAATCTGATTGAGAATGTTGAAGATCGGTCCCAGTTGATTGATCAGCGTCCAATCCTTTACCATCTCTTCCTTGTTGTTGTAGGTAGATTTGAATTCCGGATTGATCTCCACATACTCGATGACCTTTTCTACAAAAGGTCTGGATACCTCGCCCATCTTGTTGAGGTTCCTTCGTTCCTCTATAGACAGGGAAATCAGATTAGGCTCTAATTTAGCCTGTAACACTGCGATCGCTTCTTTGATCAGCTTCAGTTCCGCCGGGGGAACTACATAGGAAATTTTATTATCCATAGTAAAAATTGGTTAAATGAAGATTGTTTAAAAACTTATGAATAAGTTAATTCTTTTTGGTAATAACCAAATAGATAAGGAGAATTATTTTTTCAGTCCATAATGGGTTTTCAGCAAAGTAAAAGCGTCGCATTATTACAGCCGAAAAAGTCTTGAAACTCTTCCTTTTTGAATGAAATCTAAGGTTAAGATTGATTTCCTCATTCCTATTATTTTCCTTCAATAATTCTATCTCCTTATTAGATTCAATCTCTAATATTTTGATTTTTTCCCGAGAATTAATATCAAACCTTTTGGTTCTTTCTTGAGAATTAATTTGAAAGAATAGACTTATATGCTTGGGGATGGCCGGAAGGCAGATAAGTAAAATCAACTCCTTATAGTCGTAAAGTATCACTCCTATTTTGCTTATGTCCATTGGATCCACGATTTATCTGATCAATTATTTACAAATTTTCTAAAGATCAATCACATGAATTTCCGGTCAGAGGACACTGAAAAGTATAGCTCTAATAAGAGTTCATTTCGATTGACTTTCGTGAATCAAAGAAATAATCGAGTTATATTTTAGGACGTATTATTTGACGCTAAATCATCCAATTTGATGATTTAAAAAATTTAATTTTTTAAAATTCTTTTACTCAAAACTTTATTATGTCATCAAGGGATTTTTATACTATTATGAAAAAATGATAGGACAAATCTGCACCTT
>JAFMBQ010000602.1 GCA_017858365.1 Algoriphagus sp.
TTTTTACCTCTTGCGTTAGAGACGAGGAACCCACAAAGATTCCAATCAGTGAGGAGTTCAGTCCAGAATTGCAGGAAGTAAAAAGTTGGTTTGATAAGAATAAAGATCAATTCAATCCTACTTCATCAAATAGTGAGGCGCGGGAATTCAGCAAAGACTTGATTCTACCATTTTTTGAAAAAGAACCGGATTGGTCTAAGTTCTCTGAGTATTACTTTGCCGATGGTAGAAAAGTGTATGAGGTTCATATCAGCAATCTCTCAGGCATTATGCCTGTAGAATTTTTTGAAAGGTATGGTAATCAAAATGATGAGTTAATTGAAGAAAGTTTGCTATTCGTATCCGAAACTAATAATGATCAAGGATTTACAGTCTTGGTCGCAAGATATTACAGTTTTGGAGCGAAGCCTAAAGGGATGACTTACCATCAAATACCTAGGGGATGGGACGGTCAAATTGATCTTTTCACATTCGCAGAGCGGCATTTGCGTAGCTTAAAAATCGAAGGTGGAAAATTGATAGCTCATACTCGCTACCAAACGGTAGCCGAAAAGGAATCATCAAGAAAGTATTCGGCGCTATTGAGTTGTTTTGGGTCATGGCAGGATTATCCTCTTTATGGGGTTTCTGAAGGTATAGGATCAAATCATTCTGTATATTCATATAATTGTTATTTTTCAGGTGGAGGTGGCAGCGGTACTTCGAGTATTCCTTACGATGGAGGACCTGATTATGGATCTGGAGGAGGCGGCAGTTCGGGAAATCCAGGTAATCCAACAGGTAGCCAGTCAAATGATGAGAGTAATAACTTTTGTAGAGATAATCAATGTATTCCTTTTCCTGAGGAGAGAGATGAGATTATCAAAGACCCCTCTTTCCAAGGGACAAATGCGGACTGTATTTTTGAAAAACTAAAAAGCATCAATGGGTTTAATCAGGTTTCAGGAAGGTTTGATGGAGTAACCTCCGAGTTAGATGTCGTTTTTAAGATAGGAGCTACTGAAGACCCTAAAGCCACAGGACAGACCCAATGGATGGGATCTACAAGCAGACCAATTGAAATTACCTTAAACAGTAATCTAATGGGCAGATCTGCACTAGATGTAGCGAGAACGATCTTACATGAAATGATCCACGCAGAAATTTATGGGGCAATAAAAACCAACAGTCCAACTACGGAAGATTTATCTTTTAGAGACACATTTGAAGAATATACCAGAAGGTATAGTGGGAATAATGCAATACATCACAATCTTATGGCTGACAAATTTGTAAAATATATGGCGGATGTATTGCAACAAATTCATCCCCAGCTAGGCGGATCTGCCTACGCAGATTTCATGAACTATCCGGAAGGATATCCCAATGGAGTTCCGAGGGAATTTTATGAGGCTTTGGCTTGGACTGGGCTCAAAGATGCGAGTACCATAGCATATCAATCGCTAAGCGCAGATGAAAAAGCAAAAATTGACATCCATTTGAATAAGGCTTTAACAGGCAGAAAGTCATGCAACTAAACCGACTTAAAGTTATACTCAGTATGCCATTTATTGCCTTAATAATAACTGGACAGGCTCAGACCATACAGATCACAGACAACAAAAAGCCTGAATATGAAAAAAACTATGTTTCTAAAGAAAGTTTAAGCGATACGACCTATATCCTACTGGACTTTAAGCGAGCACTACTAGACGTCAGAAAAGAGGTTAAAGATTTAGGGGAATATAAAATGGACTATATCGTTTATACCTTACGTTATTCTTTACCCACACCGTCAAACAATTGGGTTTATTTCTTTCATATGGCCAGCCCTCCTTTTGGGCATGAGGAGTATTGCGTAAAGAAATCATCCGTCCCTAAAGGGAAAATTGTGCTGGAGTCTAATAAAAGCAGCTTATTTTGGTATCAAAACTACTTAAGTATGATGGAAAGCGTAGTTATCCTAATCGATCTCAAAGACTGGGATAGTGGATGTGACTGGGTGAAGGGAATTGGTATAACAGTCAATACCAATACTATTGAATGAAAGGTGCTGTCGATAGCTTGTTAAAGCTAATATCATGCAACTAACCGTAAGAAGAATATTGTTATTTATGCTATTTCTTGCCTTGGCATCAAGTGGACTAGCTCAGACCATACAGATCTCAGACAACAAAAAGTCTGAATATGAAAAGAATTATCCTCCAATACAGAACTTGCACGATACCACCTATATCGTTCTTGATTTTGAGCGTGAGCTAATGGATATCCGAAAGGTTGTCCAAGATATAGGTGACTATAAAATGGATTATATAACGTTCACGATGAGCTATCCTTTGCCTACAGCATCAAATAAAATAGTTTCTTTCTTTCATATGGCAAGCCCGCCTTATGGGCATGAGGAGTATTCTGTAAATAAAAATTCTATATCGAAGGATAAGCTTTTGATGGAGTCCGATAAAAATGCCAGCTTTTGGTATCAAAATATGGTGGGAATGTTTGGCAGTATAGTCATCCTTATCGATCTTAAGGATTGGGAAGATGGAAATGACTGGGTAAAGGGTATTGGTATAACGGTCAGAGTTAACGATATTATGTGACATAGCTGTAGTGAGGCTTTGGCTTGGATTGGGCTCAAAGATGCGAGTACCATAGCATATCAAGCACTAAGTCCAGCAAAAAAACTAGCTATCGACAATCATCTTGCTAAAGCCCTAACAGGTAGAAAATCATGCAACTAACCGTAAGAAGAATATTGTTATTTATGCTATTTCTTGCCTTGGCATAGAGTGGAGTTGCTCAAACTATTCGCATTTCAGATTCTAAAAATCCTGCCTTGGCAATGCCACAAAAGTCAAACCCCAGCCGAGAAGCGGTGGATTTGATGATGG
>JAFMBQ010000069.1 GCA_017858365.1 Algoriphagus sp.
TTAAGCCTTGGGCCCAACCTAGAATATTTGACTTGAGAAGCACTGATGATAAGCACATCATGGCAATTGATATCGCGAATAATTCCGCGATCGATTTAGTTGCAATTGAAGCAATTCTTAAATCTTCTGGAGCGACAGAGGTTAATAAAAAAAGTTTTGAATAGTAAATCTGGAACGATGAAGATTACTAACACTTATAGTTTACTTTCATTTGCAATGGCTGGATTAGTTCTGGTTGGTTGTAGAGCTGGAGGGAATGATCAGGGTCTTGAATATGCCCCTCAGATGTATCACTCAGTGGCTTATGAGCCATTGACACAAATCACAGATGAATCCCAAGGATCTTGGCTTTCCACACGTGAGGATGGAAAAGGGGAGTATTACAACAGTAATATTAATAACCCTAATAACATGAATATGAGAGAGCCGGTAGCGAATACTGTTCCTCGAAATAAAAATGGTTACCTGCCTTACAGATTGAAGACTTCCGAATTGGAATTAGCTGGACAAACAGTGAGGAATCCTTTTGAGCCGACAGATCAAGTATTGGCTGAAGGGGAGCAGTTGTTCCTCAACTATTGTTCTACTTGCCATGGAAAAGGTGGAGAAGGTGATGGGAAAGCTGGAATGAAGATTGGCGGTGTAGCGAATCTAACTGGAGGTGCCTATTTAGGTTTACCAGAAGGACATATTTTCCATGTGATCACAAAAGGAAAAGGCAGAATGGGAGCTCATGGTTCTCAAATCCTTCCTGAAGATCGTTGGAAGATCGTTTCGTACGTAAAACAAAAAATTCAAGGTGGTCAAGGTGCACAAACTCCTGTAGTAGCTGAGGCCGAAGTATCAACTGAAGAAACTCCAGCAAACTAATTATGGCTCACGACGCACAACACTATAATCTGGATCAAAAGTTTGTTTTGACCGCCGCTACCAAAAAGTCTATTTTGACTGTTTTGGGAATAGGTTCAGTACTTCTTGTTATCGGTATTTTGATGGGCATCTTCGGAGGTCACGCTGAAGAAGGTGCAGAGGTAGCTGCTCATCCATTTCATTGGTATGAAAGACTCTATGCCAATCTTTGGATCAATAATGTCTATTTTACTGGTATTGCTATTATAGGAGTTTTCTTCTTTGCTATTCAGTATGCTGCGCAAGCAGGATGGTCTGCACCTATCGTAAGGGTGATGCTTTCATTCGGAAATTGGTTGCCATATGCTGCAGTTTTAATGATTGCAACTTTCTTTATAGCAAATCATAATTTGTTCCACTGGACTCATAGTGCTTTGTTTGTAGAAGGCGGACCTGAGTACGATAAGATCATTGACGGAAAAGGTGCTTTCTTTTATTGGCCTATGGCTAAAGGAACATTCCCAGTTTTCTATATTTTTAGAATGGTTTTATTCTTTGGTTTCTGGGTATTCTTTTTCAATAAGTTAAAGAGTCTATCCTACGCTGAAGATTCCCTTGGAGGAAGTACTTCATGGTATAAGATCAGAAGCATGTCGGCTTTCTTTATCATCTTCTTCGCCGTTTCATCTTCGATAGCTGCTTGGGATTGGGTGATGTCCATAGACACACACTGGTTTTCCACTCTTTTTGGATGGTATGTATTCTCTTCTTGGTTTGTCGCAGGTCTTTCTGCTATGACTTTGCTTACAATTTTCCTTAAAGGCGAAGGTTATCTTGAAATGGTCAATGAAAACCATATTCATGACTTAGGGAAATTCGTTTTCGGATTCACTATTTTCTGGACCTATTTATGGTTTTCTCAGTTTCTATTGATCTATTATGCCAACATACCTGAAGAATCAGTTTACTTTATTGAGAGATTGAGCTCTGACGTGTATGGACCGTTCATTTTTGTAAATATAGCGATGAACTTTGTGCTACCCTTCCTAGTTTTAATGACAAGAAATGCAAAGAGACATGGTGTATTTCTTAAACTGGTTTGTTCACTTATTATAGCAGGTCACTGGGTAGATTTCTTCCTGATGGTTCAACCTGGTACTCTAGGTCACAATGGTGGAGTTGGATTTATGGAGGTTGGAATGTTTCTAGTTTATGGTTCAGCAATGGCGTTGGTAGTGTTAGGGGGCTTAGCCAAAGGGAATTTGATCCCTAAAAATCACCCGATGCTTGAAGAGAGTTATCATCATCACATTTAATAACAGCCTAAAAAATTAAGGTATGTACGGATTTCTGATTGGAGTAGGTGTTCTATTATTATTGTCCATTATCTGGATGGTCTATAGAATCCAAACGTTGGTTACAGTAGTAAAAGGCTCTGATAAAAAGATAGCCTCTGGAAGTAATAAGGTGAATGCGATGTTATTTATCGTGTTTTTGGTAGGATTAGGGGCTTTAATGTTCTGGTATTCGATCAAAGAATTCGACAACTACCAATTACCTATTGCATCTGAACATGGGATCGTGACAGATCAGTTGTTCTGGATTACCATGGCAGTTACTGGTGTGGTTTTCTTAATTACACACGTTCTATTGTTTGTATTCCCATACAAATACCAGTACAGTGAAACTAGAAAAGCTTCATTTTACCCAGATAACAATAAGCTAGAGATTATCTGGACTATTGTTCCAGGTATCGTTTTGGCTGGCTTGGTTATTTCAGGTTGGATGGCATGGTCTGATATCACTGCTCCTGCTCCTGAAAAGGCTCATGTAGTAGAAATTATGGGTTATCAGTTTGCTTGGGAAGTAAGATATCCCGGTACGGATAATGTATTAGGGGATTATGATTATCGATTGATCACTGCCTCAAATTCTCATGGAATAGATTTCACCGATAAAAATTCTATAGATGATTTCCCATCTCCTGTAGTAGTTATTCCGAAGGGAGAACCTGTCTTATTTAAGATTAGAGCAAGAGATGTACTTCACTCGGTATTTGCTCCGCACATGAGATTGAAGATGGATGCGGTTCCGGGTATGCCTACAAGATTTTGGTTTGTACCAACTAAGACTACGGCTGAAATGAGAATCGAATTGAATAATCCAGATTTTAATTACGAAATCGCTTGTACCGAGATTTGTGGTAAAGGTCACTTCGGTATGAGAAAAGTGATTGAAGTAGTTGAGCCAGAAGCTTATCAAAAATGGATAGCAGAGCAACAATCTTTCATTAAGTTGAATCCTGCACTGGCAGAGGGTCTTCCTGCTGATACAAAGGAGCTTGCTGAAATTCAGTTAAAAGAAAATTAATAAACAAAATTATAGATTATGGCTACAGCAACTGTCGCAAATCATGATTCAGCCTCACACGATCATCACGATCACGAGCATCATGATAATTTTGTAACGAAATATATCTTCACCCAAGATCACAAGATGATTGGAAAGCAATTTCTTATCACAGGTATGTTTTGGGCATTAATTGGAGGGTTCCTTTCGATATTATTCCGTCTTCAACTTGGATTTCCCGAAATGGATTTATCCTTCCTTAGACCGCTTTTGGGTGGATGGATTGATGAAGCTGGGAAACTAGATCCTACCTTTTATTTGGCATTGGTCACAATGCACGGTACCATCATGGTATTCTTTGTATTGACAGCTGGGTTGAGTGGTACATTTTCCAATTATCTAATTCCACTTCAAATTGGAGCTAGAGATATGGCTTCCGGATTTATGAACATGTTGTCCTACTGGTTCTTCTTTGTATCAGGCGTGATTATGTTTATTTCTCTGTTTATAAAAACAGGTCCTGCCGGTGGTGGTTGGGTTGTTTATCCTCCTCTTTCTGCGTTAGAACAAGCTATTCCAGGTTCAGGTCTAGGTATGACTTTGTGGCTAGTAGCAATGACCTTTTTTATTGCATCTTCCTTACTCGGTGGTATTAACTATATCACAACTGTAATTAATCTACGAACCAAGGGAATGTCATTCTCAAGATTGCCATTAACTATTTGGGCCTTCTTCCTTACGGCGGTAATCGGGCTATTGTCCTTTCCAGTGTTATTTGCTGCGGCGCTCCTTTTAGTGTTTGACAGAAGTTTTGGCACATCATTCTACCTCTCTGACATTTATATTGGTGGAGAAGCTCTTCCTAATACAGGGGGTAGCCCAGTTCTTTATCAGCATTTATTCTGGTTCTTCGGTCACCCAGAAGTTTATATTGTATTGCTTCCAGCGCTAGGAATCACTTCAGAGGTTATTGCTACAAATTCCAGAAAGCCTATTTTTGGATACAAAGCAATGATTATCTCAATGCTAGGAATTACAATACTTTCCTTTATCGTTTGGGCTCACCACATGTTCGTATCAGGAATGAATCCTTTCCTTGGCTCGATCTTTATGTTCCTTACTTTGATTATCGCAGTTCCATCTGCCGTTAAAGTATTTAATTATCTAACTACACTTTGGAGAGGAAACTTGATTTTCACCCCAGCGATGTTATTCTCCATTGGCCTAGTATCCTTCTTTATTTCGGGAGGTTTGACAGGTATTTTCTTGGGTAATTCGGCAATTGATATTCAGCTTCACGATACGTATTTCGTAGTAGCTCACTTTCACCTAGTAATGGGTTCCGCATCCTTTTTTGGATTGATGGCGGGTGTTTATCATTGGTTCCCTAAAATGTTTGGGCGCATGATGGATGCTAAACTAGGATATATTCACTTTTGGTTAACATTCACTGGAGTTTACTTAGTGTTCTTCCCTATGCACTATATTGGTATTGCTGGTTTTCCAAGAAGATATTATAGCTGGACCAACTTCGAATTTGCGAATATGTACACGGACTTAAATATGTTCGTGTCTGTAGCAGCGATTATCACATTTACAGCACAATTCATCTTTATTTTCAACTTCTTCTACAGTATGTATAGAGGAAGAAAAGCAACGCTGAATCCTTGGAGATCAAATACCTTGGAGTGGACAACTCCACTTCATCCAGGTCATGGCAATTGGCCAGGTGAAATTCCTACCGTTTATAGATGGCCATATGATTATTCTAAGCCAGGTGCTGAAGAAGATTTCATTCCTCAGACAGTTCCTTTATCAGCTACTCCTGAATCTAACCTTCCCCATGAGCAAGAGCTGGTGAAATTAGAGTTAGAAATCATGAAGGAAGATGAAGAGGTTTTGGTAGCAAATGAATCTAAACACTAATAAATCCATAAACAGCTTTCGCTCGGTGAGTCGTCTCACGGTGATTGCTGTTTATGTTCTTATTCTAGTTGGTGGAATAGTTAGAAGTACAGGCTCTGGAATGGGCTGTCCTGACTGGCCAAAATGCTTCGGAAGTATAATTCCTCCAACTCATGTAGATCAACTTCCTGCTAATTATCAGGAGATTTATCTTGAGAAAAGAATAACCAAAAATGAACGGTTTGTAGCGTCACTTTCAAAACTTGGTATCGAAGAGACAGCTAGGGAAATTGCAGAAGATAAGTCCATCCTTATTGAAGAAGAATTCAACGCTACTAAAACGTGGATTGAATATTTGAATAGATTGTTGGGTGTGGTCATTGGATTTCTGATTATCCTCACCGTATGGAAGTCAATTCCACCCTGGAAAGTTGATAGGTTAATCCCCATTCTTTCCTTTGTTTCATTGATTTTAGTATTATTCATTGGGTGGATAGGTTCGATTGTAGTATCGACTAATCTTCTCTCTTGGATAATTACCGTGCATATGATTTTAGCTTTGCTTTTAGTGGCAATTTTAATCATTGCTAACCATCGGTCTTACCGCTACACAAAAAGCAAAGTTATAAATAGGGTTGTTCCAACTAAGGTTGAGCAGCTATTGTATATAGGGTTAATATTGGTCTTTATTCAGGTCGTTTTAGGCACCCAAGTACGCGAGCAAATTGATCAGATATCAACTGATTTAGGGAATATGCTTCGAGGTGAATGGGTTGAGCGGGTTGGTTTAAACTTCTTAATTCATCGATCTTTCTCCCTGTTATTATTGGGAGTTCATGTATTATATTTCTTCTGGGCATTTAAGTATACCCTTAGAAGATCACAAATAAATCTTTGGTCCCAACTCTTAATTGGGTTGATTCTATTAGAAATAGCAACTGGAATGGGTATGGCTTATTTTAGTATTCCAGCCTTTCTTCAGCCACTTCATTTGATCTTTGGTTCCTTAATTATTGGAGTACAGGTCATCCTTATCCTCGAATTGAGAGAACAAAAGCAATACCGATTAAATACGACTAGAATATGAGCACTGTTGAAGTAATTGACTATTCGAATAGCTTCATCGTTGGGAGACTTAGAGCTTATTCTGAATTATTGAAATTCAGACTTTCTGCTTTGGTTACCTTTTCGGCTGTTTTTGGATATATTCTTGGTGATCGAGGTGTTTCTTTTGGCTGGCCAGGTTTTATTGGGTTGGCTTTTGGAGGATTCCTCATAAGTGGTGCATCAGGAGCAATGAATGAAATCCTTGAAAGAGATTTGGATAAGCTAATGAAGCGGACCCAAAACCGTCCATTACCTATGCAGGTAATCTCTCTACAAGAAGCATATTGGTTTACAGCTTTTGTTGCTTTAGCCGGGATTTCCTTGCTTTGGATTTTCACTAACCCGCTCACAACTGGGCTTGGGGTTTTGAGTATGATTCTTTATGCTTTTGTTTACACTCCACTGAAAAGAGTAGGTCCAATTGCTGTTTTTGTAGGTGCTATACCTGGTGCGATGCCTCCGCTTTTAGGCTGGACTGCGGCAACAGGTTCAATTACCTATGAGGCTTTAATCATCTTTGGAATCCAATTCATCTGGCAGTTCCCACATTTCTGGGCTATTGCTTGGGTAAGTGATGAAGATTATAAAGCGGCTGGATTTAAGTTGCTACCTAGCGGTGGTGGTAAAGACCTTAATACAGCAGTTCAGATTATGATCTATACGCTGTTTCTGTTGCCCTTAGGATTATTACCGAGTTATTTCGGGTTGACTGGTTTAAATTCTGGAATTGTAGCTACTGTTTGTGGTGTCCTTTTCCTAGCACAAACCTTTTCATTGATGCGGGATTGCTCTAGAAAATCAGCATTGAGAATTATGTTTGGCTCATTCTTGTATTTGCCAATAGTGCAGATTGCTTACTTACTGGATAAACTGCCTTAATTATGGAAAAAGAATTGAAATATGTAGATATGGTGGAGCAACCAATCTCCATGCATCCAAAAAAGTTTGCATTGTGGTTGTTTATTGTATCAGTGGTAATGGTGTTCGCAGGTTGGACAAGTGCCTTTATAGTGCGTCAAGCTGAAGGTAATTGGTTGGATTATGATCTCCCTCAAATCTTTTGGGTAACCTCAGGAATTGTTATTTTAAGTTCAATTTCTTTACACTGGGCTTATATTTCCGCAAAAAAAGATAATTTCATTCAGTTGAGATTAGGTATGTCTCTAGCAATGATTCTAGGTGTTTGTTTTTTAATTGGTCAATGGTTCAGCTGGAAAGCACTCGTAGCAAGCGAAGTGTTTTTTGTTGGAAATCCTGCTGGGTCTTTTTTATACGTTTTGACAGGAATGCATGCAGTCCACTTAATCAGTGGTCTAATATTTCTGATTATTGTGTTAATTTCGACCTTTAGATATAAAGTACACTCCAAGGCAATGAATACGTTTGAGATGGCCACAACTTATTGGCATTTTCTTGGAGCACTTTGGATCTATTTATTTATGTTTTTACTTTTGAATCATTAAATTTAATTCCAGTACTAATCTATATTTTATGTCAGCGCATTCTACAACTATTGAAGTAAGCTCGAAAAGAGGCACTTGGGGAGGTGGTAACGAACCCTTCAAGGCAAGCTATGGAAAACTCATGATGTGGTTTTTCCTCCTTTCGGATATCTTCACATTTGCCGCATTCCTGATTACTTACGTAGCCACAAGAGTAACCTACCCAGCATACGAGGGTTCTTTAGAGACTTTTACCGGCTCTAATGAATATTGGCCGGTTCCTGAATTGGTGTTTGAAGCATTACCATTTGTTCATGGTCTTCATGCTCCTTTGATTTTCGTAGGTATCATGACTTTTATCTTGATTTCAAGCTCTGTGACTATGGTATTGGCAGTGGAAGCGGGTCATAGAAATGATCGTGATGATGTTGTGAAATGGATGCTTTGGACTTTATTGGGAGGTATTACCTTCTTAAGCTGTCAAGCATGGGAGTGGAATCACTTTATCCATGGCACTGAATCAGGCACAGTCCTTACTTACATAAATGATCTGAATCGATTGGTTACAGAGACAGTATATGGAGCTAACCTTACTGTAAATGAATATGGTCCTGCCTCCTTTGCCAACTTATTTTTCTTTATCACGGGATTTCATGGGTTTCACGTAACTATAGGTGTATTCTTACTATTCCTTGTTTTCTATCAAGCGGCTGTCGGGGAGTATGACCGAAGAGGTCATTATGAAATGGTCGAAAAAATCGGCTTATATTGGCACTTTGTTGACTTGGTTTGGGTATTTGTATTTACCCTGTTTTATCTTATTTAAGGATTCTTAAAAATTGAACTATGCAAATTCAGGAAAATAAATCGACACTAGTAGTAGCACCTAGAGACAACCAAAAGATTATAAAAATCTGGAAAACTGCTGGGATTCTCTTGGCAATTACGGTCGTGGAATTTATCATGGCTTTCACTATGGATCGTGGGATCTTACTTTATTTCCTTTTCATCGCTTTGACAGTTTGGAAAGCTAAGTACATCATGATGGAATTCATGCACCTAGGGGAAGAAGCCAAACCTTTGTTCTATTCAATCATTGTACCTTTGATTTTCTTGGTGTGGTTAGTTATTGCATTAATGAAAGAAGGTTCCGATATCTTCTTGGTGCGCTGGTAAATCAAAAAAAAACATAAAAAAAGAAGGTTGAGGTTTGACACTTCAACCTTCTTTTTTGTTACATAAAGCAATGAAAGGATTACGAATATTACAAGGATTTGTGCTGGTCTGTATCTTGCTGGTTCCAGTATTGATATTTATGTTTTTAAAAAGTTTTGGGAATAACACCTATGATATCCCAATCTTCTTTGAACATGGAGTAGATAACCCATTCCAGGAATGTCCAATCGCAGATACTACTCAGCATTATATTCCTGAATTCACTTTTACCAATCAAAAAGGTGAAGCCGTAGGGAGCAAAGAGATGAAAGGTAAAGTCACAGTTGTAGACTTCTTTTTCACTTCTTGTCCTTCAATCTGTCCTGTTATGTCTTCTGAAATGGAACGGGTAAATGATATGTTTCGTGAGGAATCTAATCTTCAGATCTTATCAATTAGTATTGACCCAACTTATGATACTCCGGGAATTCTCCAAGACTATGCCGATAAGCATAATGCAGGGGCAGGTAAATGGAATTTTCTCACAGGGGATAAAGATGAAATTTACCAACTAGCCAAATGCGGGTTTATTTTACCTATTCTAGATGGAATGGGAGTTCCGGATGATTTTGCCCACAGTGATAAATTTATCCTAATTGATGAGCAAGGTAGAATTAGAGGCTACTATTCTGGAACAAATCGTGAGGAAGTAGACTTACTCATGTTAGAAGCTAAAATATTACTATATGGGAACAAATAAAACCACGCTAATTCAATCTGAGCAAAAAGTCAAATCTTGGATTATTGCCATTTCAGTTATTATTCCACTGGCTGTTGCAGTTTTAATCTTTATGCCTACCAAGCTCGAACTTGGTTCTGATCTGGTTTACTTTCTTCCCCATTTGAATGCGGTAATCAATACAGCTGCGACTATTGCTTTGATAGCAGCGATTGTATTTATCAAAAATAAGAATATTGCCTATCATGGTGCTTCCATGACAATTGCCTTTGTTCTTGGAGCAATCTTCCTCGTTTCCTATGTGGTTTATCACGCGGCAGCTGAGAGCACAACATTCGGAGGAGAAGGTATTATTAGGCCGTTTTATTACTTCCTCCTAATCACCCACATTATATTGGCTGCTGTGGCGCTTTTTCCCATTCTCTTCGCATACTATTATGGTCTGACCGATCAGCGGGAAAAACACCGTAAAGTGGTTAAATTCGCTTATCCAATTTGGCTTTATGTGACCGTGACAGGGGTGATTGTTTATTTGATGATCTCTCCTTATTACACCCATTGAGATATTAAAAAATAGAAAGATGAAAAGAAAATTGAGAAATTTCGCCAGAGTTGCTTTCCTTTCATTACTTGGGCTATTAGTACATAGTGCTTCTTTTGCCCAATGTGCTATGTGTCGAGCTTCGGTTGAAAACAACGTCAGTAATGGAGATACATCTATTGGTGCAGGATTGAATAATGGAATTCTTTATCTTTTTTTAATGCCATATTTGATTGCAGGAGCAATAGGGTTCTTTTGGTATCGAGCAGCAAAAAAGAAAAAAGCAAAATTGGCCATTCGCTAAACCAAAAAAGAGCAAAGTTTGATCAGAGACTTTGCTTTTTTTATTTTACAAGGAAATGAATCATCAAACCCGAAGACTGGTAATTATTATCAGCGTGTTTTCTCTTCTTGTTGTGCTTATCCTCAATTTCTTTTTTTTTCAAAAAAGTGATCAAGAGAGCTATCTCAAAGATCTTCAGGATAGAATTCAGGCGGTAGACCGAGAGTTTGATGAAGATTTCATTCAGATTCTTATGGACGTGAGAAACGAGGATACACTCAGCTTTTTCAAAATAAGTAACCCGATACATAAGCATCCATTTTTTATTCTAAACCCTTCGGGGGAATTGCTTTTTTGGTCGGATTTTTCACTCACACTAGATTTTGCAAGTATCGACCTAAGTAAGGACTATCAACTTGTAGAAGGGACTTATGGTACCCTGCTATTAAAAATTCGCACAATTCGAAGGAATAATACCGAATTTCGGATGGTTCACGCCATGCGCTTAGTTTGGCCAGGGACGATCGAAAATGATTACTTGATCACTGGAGCGAATC
Organism: Algoriphagus sp.; assembly: GCA_017858365.1. Classification (GTDB taxonomy): domain Bacteria; phylum Bacteroidota; class Bacteroidia; order Cytophagales; family Cyclobacteriaceae; genus Algoriphagus. Next base: position 10,928 of record JAFMBQ010000069.1, read on the forward strand.
TAGAACTCTTTGGTAACAATAAGTTTGAAGTGTTTACGCCTGAGGACAACCTTGGTCAGCTAGTCTCGAATCCTGCTGGCATTAAACTTTTCAGAGTAAACTTCTTAGCTGGCTACGTATCTGCAGGAAGAGTGATCAACTCTGCTATACTCATTTTCTTTACCTCGGTTTTCCTGCTTTACTTCATATTGAGTTCAAGTTTTGTATTGAAGAAGTGGCGAAAGGGTAGGCGTTGGCAGGCCATAGGCTATTCCATTAGTATGGTGATGGGCTTTCGGCTTATCATGTTAGTGATGGAGTTCCCCTCCAGCTTTCTCAATTTTAGCTTATTTGACCCATCGAATTATGCATCCTCTTGGTTCAATCCAAGCTTGGGAGATTTGTTGCTTAATACACTTTGTGGTACCCTTGTTTTTGGATTAGTTATTTTTCAGCTGGTTTCTAAGCCTATGCTTGAAAAAATCAAAATCTTAAAGGAACCACATGAGATCAAGTTGTTCTTCTTAATTTCTTTTTTGATTAGTTCATTGTTTCTATACTTCATTTGGTTTCTTCCAAGTGATTTAATTCAAAACTCGCAGTGGGCCTTGGACATAAACTCGATAGCTGATTTTGATCTGTTTAAAGGGCTAAGTTTTGTGATCCTATTTCTTTGGGGTGCAAACTATGTGCTCTTTTCCCTCTCACTGATCAATCTCCTCCTTGAGCTGAAAGCAAAGAAGAAATCTTATTATGTTTTACTTCTTGCGATTGGGATTCCAGTTTTAGGCTTCATTTTCTTCTTTTCGACTTGGGCAGCCATAGTTTGGTTTATTCACCTCATTTTCTTTTTCTTGATTCTAAGGTTCGAATTATTCAAAAATGTCTTTCGGTTGGGTCTGGACACTTTTTTGACATTTTTCTTTGCCAGCCTGATCATTGCGACTATTGTTGGAATCAGCACTTTTCAAACAGAAAACTCTCAGCTTATTCAATCAAAAATTCGATTTGCCACCCAAAATTTGATTGAGAATGATGTAATGACGGAGTTTTTCTTGGGCGAGATTTTCAATCGAATCAAAGGAGATCTTTTTATTCAGACTAGAATAGCTGACCCTCTTTTCTCAAAGGAACCAATAGAGACTAAGATCAGAAGAATTTATTTAGACAATTACTTCGATCAGTTCGAGGTTCAAGTCCGGATTTTTTCTTCTTCCGGACAGCAAATACTTGGTCCTCCGGACGGGACTGGTCTCCAACAGTTTCGCTCCGAATATGTTAAAAGTGATTATGCCACCTCGGTTCGTGGCTTATATTTCATTCGAGGTGATGAGCAGAATTCTGGAAATCGATTCGTTTCTTTTATCCCAGTGGTTAAAGAAGGGGTCCAACTTGGGACAATCTATCTTGGTTTTATTCAACTTCGAGTGCAGCCAAGTAGTGTTTATCCTAAACTTTTACTGGACAAGCAATACAGCGAAAAGCTAGATCCACTGCGCTACGATTATGCGATCTTTAAAGAAAATCAGCTCATCAGAAGCTCTGGTTCATTTAATTTTCTGCAGTTGAAGCCGGAGTTGCTCGTTGGGCGTTCTGCTTTTTTCACTGAAGGCATCAATCAATATGGATACCATCATTTGGGAATTCAAAATGGTCTGGAAACTATCATAGTCTCCTCATCAACAAAAACGCTCTCCTACTTTTTTGGGAATATTTCACTCTTCTTTGTGGGTTTTGTCTTCCTTACTTTCTTTACTATTCTGATCAATACCTTTTTGAAAGGCTATCGGAATTTTGATTTCAACTACAGTACCAAGCTTCAGTTGTATCTCAATTTTGCTTTCTTTTTCCCCATTATTATCATTAGCATTATCACCATCGGCCTATTGGCAAATAGTTATCGAGAGGATTTGGATAGGCAATACATCCAGAAAGCTTCTTTGATTCGTGGAAACCTGAGCAGGTTCCTCAATAATCAAGAACCAGGCAACGTTTCAAACGATCTCCTGACCGAGGAGGTCAATAGCCTAGCCAACACCACCGCAAGTGATATTCATCTCTATAACTCAACAGGAAGACTGGAGGCCACTAACCGTCCCAATATTTTTGATAAGAAAATTCTATCGCCTTTAATGAATCCTGCTGCTTTGGCTGAGATTCAAGAATTGGGTCAAAATCAGTTTTTGGCAAATGAGCGAATTGGGAATTTAAGTTATAAGGCTGTGTATTTAGCAATCCCATCGGCTGGGAGTAATGGGAATCTTGCAATCTTGGCAGTTCCTTTCTTCGAGTCTGAGTCTGAGTTGAATTCTGTAATCGCAGATGTTTTGAGTAATATTTTCAATGCATTTGTGATCATTTTCATCCTTTTTCTAATCATATCGTATTTCGTGTCTACGAATTTAACGTTCCCATTCAAGCTGCTTACGCAAAAGCTGAAAGCCACAAATCTTGATAGTAACGAACCTATGTATTGGGGCACCAAAGACGAAATTGGCCTGCTGGTCAACGAATA